>JAFWRV010000386.1 GCA_017519685.1 Clostridia bacterium | reverse complement strand
GGTGAAAACCTTTCTGCCGAAAAATTCCTCCAGGAAGCGGTACGCTCCCGCCTGAATTCCTCTCACGCCCGTGCCGCCGATATGAATGTTGCCGTCAATAACCTGAATACGGTAGCCGTTGACGGCGATTGAGTCAACATCCGCCTTTGAGGCGCTGCCGACGGCAATATAGTTGTCTTTTGCCGAGGTTACAACGGCGATTTCCCTGCCGAATACCTCGGAGAGAACGCTTTTCAGTTTCTGCGCGGCAAAGTTTTCATACTGCGTCGCGTTTTCCGGTACGAGTATTGACCGGGAGCCGTCAACGGTAATCTTTTCCGCGGCGAATGCCGGAGTGACAAGGGAAACGCAAAGGCAGACCGCGAACAGAACGGACAGTATTTTTTTCATTACATATTCCCCGCTTTCGTTGTTTTTTACAGTATATCATACATTAATATTTATGGCAACAGCAAATAAAACGGCAGAGCGGTGAAACCGTAAAATTAATCGCGCCCGGTACTTGAGTATTGACGGCGTGTATGCTATAATCAGCAAGTACGGGGCGAGGTATAATGTATTTAACAGTATAAGCGGATATGCGAATCAAATAAAAGGAGAACGCCATGGAATTGATTAAATCCACTCTGAAGATAGGTCTGGAAAAGCCGCTGAAGATTCTGCACGTCACCGATTCCCACATCGGGCTCGCGGATGAACGCGATAACGAGCGCAAGCACGCGCTGGCAAACCGCTTCGCTTCACCCGAAAGGGAGAAGTATTTTTATGAGCATCTGGCTTACGCCCGGGATTACTGCGATCTGATGGTTCATACGGGGGACCTTATTGACTTTACATCGCAGGCGAATTTCGATTTTGCACGCAGGGTTCTCGCGGATGAGAAAGTGTTTTTCACTGCGGGCAATCACGAGTTTTCCCGGTATGTCGGCGAGGCATACGAAGACAGAGCGTATAAAATGAACAGCTTCCGTGAGATGATGCCCGGTCTCGGCGCTCCGCTTTTCTTTAATTCGAGAACGCTCGGCGGCGTCAATTTTGTCGGCATTGACGACAGTTACCATCAGTTTGAGCCGTGGCAGATTACCCGGCTGAAAAAAGAAATCGAAAAAGGACTACCGGTTGTATTGTGCCTGCACGCGCCTCTTTTTGAGCAGTCGTTATACGATTATCATATTGAGCGCGACGGTCAGGGCAGCAGCTCTTATCTTGTGGGCTGTGATGAGGACCATCTGCCGGATGACGAGTGGCGGGCAATTGAAATCAGACCGCGGGGCATCACTTCGGAGGCGGTTGATTTCATCAAGTCACAGCCGCGGATTAAAGCGGTACTCGCGGGTCATGTGCATTTCAGCTTTGTCAGCGAGCTCGCGCCCGGGATGACACAGTTCGTCACCGGTGTCGGTTACGGCGGCGTTGCCCGCGAAATCACAATTGAGTAAAATAACGTTCAAAAAGGGGACTGTCGATAAGACAGTCCCCTTTCATACTGAAAAAATGTAATAATTGCCGTATGCAAGTATTATTATGTTATAATCAGTTTGCTCTTAAATCATCGAGAAGTTCGCCGAATGAGATTCTGCCTGACGGACGGAGACGGCCGAAAAACGACGTTAAAGCGTCAATGTTGAATCCGCTGAACATGACGGGAACGAGATGCTGGGATTCCGTCAGATTCTGCCAGATGAAATATACGTCACAGCCGTCGGAACAGAATGTGTCAAGAGTCAGCTTGTCGCGGCTGTCAACCTTGGTAAAGCCGCCTTCGAGCATACCTTCGGTGAAAGCGAGCGCCATCTTTTCATCCTTGAGCGTGATGCGGCTTACCATACGGAGTTCCTTTGCCGGCTTGATTTTATCAAGTCTGCCGATTCTGTATCCGTCGCACCACCAGTATTTGCCGTATTCACGGGCGAATTCCGGGTACAGTGTGCCGTCGGGACGCTGATGATAAAGCGTCATTTCCATTTTTAGCCGATTGTCGGTCGCGCACCTGTAAGCTGAAACCGGTGTGTCGCCGAATCCGGTTGAGTATTTTGTGTAAACACCTATTTCACCGCCGTACTGAAACGGGGCGTACTGCCCTTTCCAGAACTCTATGAGCCAGTCCTTGTTATCGTATGTGAAAACCACGCGGGTAAAGTCATACTGATAACCGATAAGCTGCGAGGCGGTATCATAGAGCCGTATAAAGCCGAACGGCATCTGCCAGGCGCGGTCGTTATCGGAATAATAATAATCGCCCAGGGAAGTGTAACGGTAACCTATCATCATCAGATAGTGAAAGAAAGTGCGCCTTGAGGAGACTGTAATCACGATTGAAGAGGAAACCTCGGTTTCCCCGTTCATGGCGACGGCTGTAATTGCCGCTTTACCTGTGGAAACGCCGGTTACCGTGCCGCTGCTGTCAACGGTGGCGATTCCGGGATTTCCGGAGGACCAGGTTATTTGTGAGGGAGGCGTGTCGAAATTTTTCGCCTCCGCCTTCATTTTTATTTTGGAACCGACACTTACCCAAATCTGTGAGTCGGATAAATCAAGTTCGGGTGCGGCTTTGTCCGGTTCTGAAGTATAACCTGTTACGGTGACCTCATCACTTGTTGCGTCGGATGTTAACGCATCGGACGGTGACGCATCGGTCGGTGATGCATCGGAAACCGTCGCCGTTTCCGGCGCAAATTCGCCTGCGGCGCCGACTGCCGGAAGGAACGCAATCAATGAGCAGAGAAATACCGTC
>JAFWRV010000385.1 GCA_017519685.1 Clostridia bacterium | reverse complement strand
CTCGTCATAAACAAGGCCGAAGGTTTTGACCACTATGTTTCCGCCGCCCGATATATCTCCGCTGTAATCGCCGAGGCCCATAAGCTGAAGCATCCTGCCGTCGGAATCAATTCCGTTGCAGCAGACGCCGGTTCCGCAGTTGTAGCCGACTGCCGCTCCGGTTTCGGACCCCGCCTTGACGACAATGAAGCCGTCATTGTAAACAGCGAAATTTTTCAGTCCCTTTTTTTCGAGAAGCGCGCACATTTTTTCGTGCTGGTATTCGTGGTCTATGCCCGCAAGCCCCATCAGCGTGAACGATACGTCTGAAACTGAAATCTGAGCCATATTGCAGAGATTCCCGATTCCGTTCATAATCCTGTCGCTTGCCTCATCGAAGCCGCCGCTCAGGTTTTCGTGATTGCTGCCCGAGCCCTGATGGACCATAAGCATATTTTTGTTTTCATCAAAAAGAGCGTAAGATGTTTTTGTGCCGCCGCCGTCAACTCCGATATAATACTTCATCATCAGACCCCCGCGTTTTCAAAATAATCGTTGCACACCTCATCGAGGCAGAAGATGCCGCGTCTGTAAGGCTCTCTGTCAATCCACATACCGTTTGTGAAATCGGGGAACGGTACGGGAGCGGAGCCGAGCGCTATTGACTGCTCGGAAAGCGCGGTAACAGCCATCCAGGCCGCTGTGTCATAAACATCTATCGGCGGCTTGTCCTCAAGACGGACGCTCTCAATGAACGCGCTGAGCACAAGATAATCCATTCCGCCGTGGCCGCCCGCGTGAATACCGTCAACCGCGTACTTTTTCCAGAGCGGATGCTCATATTTTTCACGGTATCCGTTATCAACGAAATGCTCAAACTGATGCGCCCAGTCGTTGGGGTCAACATAGGACATTCCCTCGATAAATATACCGTCGCAGTCCTCCTGATAAATACCCTTTGTGCCCTGGATTCTGTATCCTCTTGAATAGGGTCGCGGAAGTGAGCAATCATGAGTGAGAACAACGGTTTCCCCGTTGGCGCATTTTATCATTGTGGTGGTGACATCGCCCTGGTTGAAGCTGTAATCAGCCAGGTCGTAGTCCTCGCCTTTATTTTTTACTATCCATTCGTGAAGTCCTCTTGACTTCGTTGTCATTGACGAGAGGGAGATAAATCTGTTTCCTCTGTTGATGCCGAGCACCTTTGAAATTGGGCCGAGCTGATGGGTGGGATAAAGCTCGCCGTTTCTGTGCTGGAAGTTGAAAAGACGGCCGTGACGGTTTTCTCTGCCCAGGCAGATTTCATCCCTGAGGTCGTGCTGATATCCGCCCTGCATATGGATTATCTCACCGAAAATGCCCTGCTTCACCATATTGAAAAGAGCCATTTCGTTTCTGTCATAGCAGCAGTTTTCAAGAAGCATGCAGAATTTTCCGGTTTCCTCGCTCGCCCTGACCATCTGCCAGCATTCCTCAATGCTTGCGGCTCCGCCGACCTCAATCGCGACGTGCTTGCCCGCTCTCATTGAATCAACGGCAATTCTTCCGTGCGTAATCCAGGTTGAGCAGCAAAGAATCGCGTCGATATCCTTTCTTGTGAGAAGCTGTTTATAGTCGGTATAAACGTGAGGGCTGTTTCCCGCTTTTTCGGCAACAATCCTCTGCCCTTCAAGGGCTCTGTCCTCATACTTGTCACAGACGGCGATAACCTTTACGCCTTCGCAGTTGAGCATTTCTCTCATCTGTCCCTGACCTCTGCCGCCGAGACCTATGACACCGATATTGACCGTATTTTTCATTCTGACACCTTCTTATCTGAAAAACCTTCTGAAATATTTTCTGAATTTCATATTGTAAATCAAAACGAGTTTTGAGAGCGCGTAATCGTAAAACACAAACGCGAATGTGCCAAGACCGAGCAGCATCGGAATCGCGACCATACCGTATTTGTCAAACTCGTCTATTGTCAGCCCCATTATCTTTATCATAAAGAGATAGGCGACTGCCACGGTTGCGTTAAAGAGCAGTATTTTACATATCCACTCGGGAACACGCGGAAGCTTGGATTCAATAACCGACTTTACAATCGGATAATAGCCGAAAAAAGCAAGATACATAATCGCGACTTCCTTATCCGGCACAAAGAGGACTCCGAGAATCGCCACGGTGGCGTAAACTCCGAAAGCCCATTTTTTATTTATTTCAATAACCACAAACATAAGCAGCACACCGGCAACGGCAGGCAGCGCGTATGTCAGGAAAGGCACAACGGCAATGGATATCATCAGCACCAGCGAAAGCGCCGCAACGATACCGCCTATTGCACTTTTGGAACTGTTTTTCATATTATACCTCAGCAGCAGGAAATCACGTCTCCGCCCATACATTCACAGCACGTGTCGGCGCATAAAAGCCCCGTGCAGATTTTGCAGAATGAGCAGTTGTCCGATCCGCCGGAGCTGTTTCTTTTTGTTTTGTAGCCGCCGTTCTGACGGTAGAGAGCGTCATCGTACGCCTGCTTGTATTCACGGTTTGAAGGGTCGAGCGAGCACGCTCTGCCGAAAAGCTCGGCGCTCTGTTCAAGCCAGCCCTGTCTGTTATATACAACGCCCTTGAGATAATACCACTCGGCGTTTCTGCTGCTTTCGGGCATTCCCTCAAGCAGGGTCAGCGCGTCTTCGTATTTTCCCGATGAAATCCTTGAGCGTATAAATGAATAATCATTCTGATACGCCTGCTCATAAGGAGAATATGATGAATAACTTCCGGAGCCGGCGGCGTTCATAATAACCGCGTCGTACGCCTTGTTGAGCTCGTCCAGCGCGGCGGTATTACCCTGCTCGCTGTATTGCCTCGCAAGGTTTCTGTACGCGTTATTGATCTGTTCTTTGGAAGCGCCTGCCGGAACTCCCAGAATAGCATAGGGATTGTTCATGGTATAACCTCATTTAACGGTAAAGGTATTTTTGTTTTCTTCTTTGCCTTTGTACCGGTTGATTACCGATAGTGCCTGTGAATCAATTCCTCTGAGCAGAATGTTTTCCGCTATTGTTCCGAATCTTTTTATTTCAAGATTATCCAGACTGTCAAGCAGAGCGGCGTGAGTGAGATTCAGCGCTTTCTCGGCTCTGTCCGCGAAGCGCTCTCTTTCTCCTTCATCCGAAAGTGAAGGGAATCCGGCGCAAAACGGATTGAAATTTCCTTTTTTCAAATCGCTTTCAAGGTCGTCTGCCGCATCGAGTATATAGATATATCTGCCGAGCAGATACCCCGTATGGTACATTTTGTCTTTTTCTTCGCCGTCGTATCCCAGCGAAAAAAGCTTTCCGAGAGCGTCAGCGGAAGGATGCGCCGCCTTGTCAATTCCGCAGTTTTCATCCTTTTCCGTTTGAGCCTGAAGCGACATTCCGGCGGCGGTAATCTCATCGGCTTCCGGGGCAAGACGCTTTGCCTTAAGGTGCATCAGCGCGACAAACGGATAAGCGAGCAGGGACAGTATCTTCTTTTTTATGCCCCTGTCATGAAGATTGTCTAATATCTTATAGTATGAAATAATAATCACATAATGCGAGCAGAGATTTATTTCGTCCCTTGAATCGCAGCACCAGCATTTTTTAGTGAAATTGAACGGACAGCTTTTTTTATTGAAAGTGCAGGGGTCAGGCGACACCGCCAGCATCATAAGAGCGGCAAACGCAAAATCATAACTGAGAAGCAGGCGGGCAAGGGGCGAATAATTTCTGCCCAGCGCGTTGCAGAGCGAGCAGTAAATCCCGCGGTATATCTCATAATCGCCCATTAAGAGCTCCGATTTATCGGCTCTGACATAGCCCAACATTTCAAATACCGTCCTGATAATTTGTCCATTATATTATATAATAGATACAACGGAAAAATTTGAACATTGTGTTAATTTTGAAATGTTTACTTTTTGAGATTTCTGTGTTATTATTATTGCAATCACCCGTAAAGGACGGTTTCTATGTCATACGACAGTTTTGCAAAATACTATGATTGCCTTATGGCTGACGCGGATTACAGCCGCAGAGCGGAATATTATCACGATATCCTGACCTCAAACGGAGCCGGGAAGGGAATCCTGCTCGACCTCGGCTGCGGAACGGGAAACATGAGCGTTCTTATGAACAACTTCGGTTACGAGGTCATCGGTACCGATTCGAGTGTCGGAATGCTGATGAAAGCAAGGGAAAAGACAGCCGGCCTCGATATTCTTCTCCTGAATCAGCCGATGGAGGAGCTCGACCTCTATGGAACAGTTGACTGTGCGATAAGCGCGCTGGACTGCATCAATCATCTCAGCGGCAAAGAGGCGGTGCAAAAGGCGTTTGACAGCGTTTCCCTGTTTATGGTTAAAGACGGCGTTTTCGTCTTTGATGTCAACACGGTTTTCAAGCACAGGACAGCTCTCGCGGATAACTGCTATGTCATTGAAAACGATGATGTTTACTGTGTCTGGCAAAACAGTCTGTGTGAAGATGACAGCATTGATATTTCGCTCGATTTTTTTACAGAGGAAAACGGAGTTTACACAAGGGAAAGCGAATATTTCACCGAAAGAGCGTACCCCGTGTCTGAGATTGAATCCATGCTCGGAAAAGCTGGATTCGAAACTCTCGCAATTTATGACGATCTGACTTTTTCCCCGGTCAGGGATGACAGCTTACGCGCGGTATTCGTCGCGAAAAAGAGGTAATATATGAAAAACGCAGTAAGAATGATTTCAAGAGACGGCGACCTGACGGTCATAGCCGTTGACAGCACGGCCATCGTTGCCGAAGCGGAGAAAATTCACAAAACCTCGGCGGTCACATCCGCCGCTCTCGGACGGCTTCTGACGGCGGCTTCAATGATGGGAGCGGTGCTCAAGGGAGAGAAAGACTCAATCACTCTGCGCATAAGCGGAGACGGACCCGCGGGACCTGTTACCGCCGTTTCCGACAGCGAAGGAAACGTGCGCGGATATGTGACCAATCCCGTAGTCGAAATTCCCCTGAATATCAAAGGAAAACTTGACGTGGCCGGCGCGGTCGGCAGAAACGGGACTCTGACGGTGATGAAGGACCTCGGACTCAAGGAGCCGTATATAGGGCAGATTCCGATAGTCAGCGGAGAAATCGCCGAAGATATAACATCATATTTTGCGCAGAGCGAACAGACGCCGACCGTCTGCGCGCTCGGTGTGCTTGTCAATCCCGACCTTTCAATCAAAGCGGCGGGCGGCTTTATGATTCAGCTTCTTCCGACCGCGGATGAAACAACCATAGAAAAGACCGAACGCTGTGTCGCGGATATTCCGCCTGTCACCAATATGATAACCTCCGGGATGACTCCCGAAGAAATATGCAGGAGCGTACTTAAGGAATTTGATCTTGAGCTTCTTGACGAATTCGCGCCCGAATACAAATGCGGCTGCACGAGAGAAAGATTCCTCCGCGGCCTTGCGACTCTCGGCAAGAAAGATCTGACCGAAATCGCCGAAGATACCGTCACGGAAATCACCTGTAATTTCTGCAATAAGAAATACAAATTCACGCCCGGAGAAATCAGGTCGTTAATCAGAAATTGAAAAAAGATTAAAAAAACACATTTTTTGGAAAAAATACTTGACTTTCATAAAAAAGTATAGTATTATAACTTTCGCCGCTTGACAAAGTGGCGCGGTACGGGAGCAT
>JAFWRV010000384.1 GCA_017519685.1 Clostridia bacterium | reverse complement strand
GTTATGCCCGGGTTTTGCGGGATGACGGTAATTGACTGTCTCCTTAGATTTATAAATCCGGTTGTATCCTGATATAGCATTATGGTAAAATAACAGGCAGGTACTTGTAACCCTTATACGGAGGAAGAATTATGAGAATTTCAAAGAAGCTTTTATCGGTTCTGCTGTGCGTCGTTATCGTGCTCGGCATGGTTCTCTCCGCTTTCGCGGCTGTTGGAGTCATCTATAATGATTCGTACGGTGAGGTGACGATTACCGGTACCGGCGAGGTCACCGAAGCGGATGTTTATAACGCCGTCGGTAATGACTTATCGAAAATCAGGAAGGTCGTCATCGGCGAGGGTGTCATTTCTCTTGGCGATAAAGCATTCAAAGGCTGCAGTAATCTTGAAAGTATTTCTCTTCCTTCTACGCTCACATCTTTTGGTGATTCCGCCTTTTATGATTGCGTAAGCCTTGAATCAATCGCTATCCCTCCGTATGTAACCGAGATAAAACCGGATACATTCAATGGTTGCGTGAAACTTAAATCCGTCTCGAGGCCCGGTGTCGAAAAAATCGGCGACCGCGCTTTTTATGACTGCAGCGCCCTTGAAACCGTTGATTTTCCGTCTGGTCTTGAGTCGATCGGAAGCTATGCCTTCTATAATTGCTCAAGTCTTCAAAGCGTTGCGATTCCTCCGACCATCGGCCTGGTGAGAAGCACAGTTGACGAAAGCAAATACAGCTACTCTATCGGTGACAATGCTTTTGCCTCCTGCACAAATCTCATTAAAAGCTTTGTGCCTTATTATGATACTCTCGATTTCAGCTACGAGCAGCGGAGAATCTGCCCTCAGACGACAATTATGCTCGGTTACACGATAACTGTTTCCGACATCGATATTGTTGCGGCAACCGGTAACATCACTGCCAAAACAATCAGCATTCCCGGAAAAATTCTCTCACGGAATATCGGTTCCGTATCAGAGGGCGTTTTCGGCGGGTATTATAAAATGACAACCGCCTTTGTCCCGGATATAACAACTGACGGCGTCTTTCCTGCTGCAACTGTTGTGTTTGTCAACGGCGGCGCATCCGTCAGAGGCAACTTCGATGCTACGGGGGTTACAATACCTCGGGATGTCACCTCAATAGCCGAAGGCGCTTTTACGGGATTGGAAAAACTCAGCAAAATAAGTGTTGAGGACGGCAATCCGGCTTTCATTGCAGACGATTACGTGCTTTATACCAAAGACTCAGACGGCAACCCTGAAGTCCTTGTCTGCTACCCGCAGAGTAAAACCGTCCTTTATGCTTTTACAATCCCCGCCGGAGTAACGGGGATAAAATCCCTCGCTTTTTACGGGCACAACATTTTAAAAAATATAGGTATACCTGAAAGCGTTGAGTCTGTCGGCGTCCGGGCATTTGAAAAATGCACCGTTCTTGAAGAAATCATTGTTGATGAAAACAATCCGTATTTGATTTCGGTTGACGGAGTGCTTTATACCAAAGACAGCGAAGGCAATCCGGAAAATCTGATATTTTATCCCCCGAAAAAAACAGATGATACTTTTGAAATCCCTGGCGGCGTAACCGCGATAAATGATTTTGCCTTCAATGAATGCAAAGCCCTGAAATCGGTTGAGATTCCTTCGACAGTAACAAGCATCGGCGAATCGGCTTTTGCCGGCTCCTCTGTTAAGCAGGTCACAATCCCGGACAGCGTAACGAGTATCGGCGATTCGGCATTCGAAGGTTTTCTGAATGTCAGATACAGCGAAAATATGACCGCTTCCGGCTCGCCCTGGGGAGCGAGGTTTGCAAATAAATATTATGAAGCGCCGCTTGTCTATGAAAACGAAGAAAAGCAGTCGGTGATTTACTGTGAACCGGATGTTTCAACGGTTGTAATTCCCTCTTCGGTTCTCACCGTAGAGTTCGGTGTGTTTGACGATTGCACAAATCTGACCGATGTGTTCCTGCCAGACGGATTCACAAACAGCGGCGCAGGAACGGGAACAGGCACCGGAACGGGAACGGGAACAGAGCCGGGAATCGGCACTGTCGATCCCGGCGGGGGATCTGTTGTCAGTCCGGTCGGCACTGTTACGGTTTCAGGTATCCTGTTGCCCGAAAGAGTGAATGTCTGGAGATACTCTGCTTCAGCGGGTTCCGAAAGCTCCCCGGACGGTCTGATTCATACGCAAATAACCCAAAGAGAAAATGGCAGCAGTGGTTATATCTACTGTGATGCGATGGGTCCCGGTTACAGAATCGACTCCGTATCGGTTTCGGGAATTGATTTTAACCACGCGAGAGAATGTCCCGATTATACCGATTTTGAAATCGATTCCTATGAAAAACTAAAGGATTTTGCTTCGCGTGTAAATGCCGGCAATATTTATCTTGATGCGGTGCTTACCGCGGATATCGACGCCTCCTCATCGGCGCAGGAGAATGACTGGACTCCGGTCGGTAATGAAAACAATTACTACATCGGAAGATTTAACGGCAATAATCACAAGATTACCGCCCTGTCCTATAATAATCCGGACAGCGATTACGCAGGTCTGTTCGGCGCTGTCGGCACAGACGGCACAGTTGAAAATCTCGTCCTTGAAGGCGGAAGCATAAAAGGAAAGAATTATGTCGGCAGCGTGGCAGGATACAGCGAGGGCGTAATTGAAAACTGTTATAATACTGGCAGTATTACCGGCAATGATTATGTCGGAGGCTTGGCAGGTCACAATATCGGGGCAATAAGACACTGCAGCAACTCAGGCACTATAACCGGCAATAACTCTGTCGGAGGTGTTGCGGGCTTAATTGAGGGTTCCGGTGAAACAATACATGTCGTAAAATCGTTAATAGAATGCTGCTTTAATTCAGGCAGTGTAACCGGCAGTCAGTTCGTCGGAGGCTTGTATGGGGTTGGCAGTGCTGTCACGAATAATGTTATTGTTGCAACAAGCTATAACACAGGTTCTGTTTGCGCAGACAGATATGCAGGCGGTATCGGAGGGCAGGGCAGAAAAGCACAATATTCTGTTTGTTTAATTGGTTGCTATAATATGGGCGAAATTACAGGCTCGGCATTTACCGGCGGAGTATTAGGCGATGCCGGCGGAATATATGCTTTTACTTGCCTGTCAGCCGGCAGTATTAAAATAATAGTAAGGGATGAAGAAACCGGCGCCGAAACTGTTTATAATTCAGACGATGTTTCCGGTGCGGATCACATAGGCGGCATTTCAGGTGCAAACAGCGATTCTTTTTCCAGATGCTATTATGATGTTAAAAAAGCTCCCGGGCTTTCCGCTGTCGCCGACAATCCCGGTATTAAGGAAGAACTTGCAAAAGGGCTTACTACCAAGCAGATGACCGGAACAAATGCTTTTGACAATATTAAACAAGCTTCAATGAGCTGGGGCGGTGTTGATTTTTATAGTAACTTGATTTTTAAAGAAAACGATGGCAGCTTCGCGTATTACCCCCACCTTAAGGGCTTTAACCTTGACGAAGAGGGCAATCAGCTTCAGCCGGATGAAATTAACGCTGAGGACTGGCCCGCGAAAACGGAACCTCCCAAAGAGGACCCCGAAATCACATTGTCGTTTACTCCCGAAGAGCCCACCGGTGACGATGATATCATAATAACGGCAACTCTCCCCGAAGACGCAACGGGCACCGTAACTGTGAATGTTGACGGAAATGATTATACCGTGCCTGTTTCAGACGGCGAAGCGGTATGCGCCGTCAAAGCCCTCGAGCCCGGCACCTTCACTGTAACCGTGAGCTACAGCGGCGATGACAAATACTATTCGGCTTCGCAGGAAACATCTGTTGCAGTTTCCAAATGTAAATGCGATATCTATGTAGAAACAGACCCCGAACAGCCGGTTTACGGCGATAATATCAAAATAATCACGTCTCTTCCCGAAGACGCGACGGGAGATATTCTTCTGTACGTTGGCGAAGAATCCTATACTGTTCCGATTGAAGACGGCAAGGCGGTAATCAGCTTTGATGATCTTGACCCGGGCGAATACAACTGCAGCGCCTATTACGACGGCAATGACAAATACGAACAAAGGGCCGACTTTCTTTATTTTTGGGTTAATAAAAAGGAAGCTGAAATCACATTGTCGGTGACTCCCGAAGAGCCCACCGGTGACGATGACATCATATTAACGGCAACTCTTCCCGCTGACGCGACGGGCACTGTAACCGTGAATGTTGACGGAAATGATTATATCGTTCCGGTTACAGACGGCGAAGCGGTATGCGCCGTCGAAAATCTCGAGCCCGGCACCCACACTGTAACCGTGAGCTACAGCGGCGATGACTATTACAGCTCGGCTTCGCAGGAAACATCTGTTGCAGTTTCCAAATGTAAATGCGATATCAATATAGAAACAGACCCCGAACAGCCTGCTTACGGCGATAATATCAAAATAATCACGTCTCTTCCCGATGACTCGACGGGAGATATTACTCTGACCGTTGACGGAAAAGACTATGCCGTGCCGATTAAAGACGGCAAGGCGGAAATCAGCTTTGATGACCTTGGTCCGGGCGAACACACCGTCGATGTCGCTTATCCCGGCGATGACAAATACTATGAAGCGTCCGCCTCTGCTGAATTTTCGGTTAATAAAGCGGAAGCCGAAATCGCCGTGACAGTCTCGCCGGAGAATCCGTACACGACGGACGAACTGAGCATAACAGCGACTCTCTCCGGCGACGCGATTTTTATTGATTACGGTCCAAACCAAGGCGGCAGCGCAACACTTTTTATTGACGAAAAAGAAATAGAGTTTCTCGCAAGCGGCACAAATGAGGTGACCTTCACGATTGCCGAAGGCGTTCTGTCGCCTGGTGAACACACGATAAATGTCAGATATAACGGCGATGATAACCACTATTCCTGTGACAGTGAAGAAATAACTGTAAACGTTGTCAAATGTCTGCACGAGAATACAACGACTGTACCTGCAAAGGAGCCGACCTGTACTGAAGAAGGTAACAATGAATATACCCACTGCAACAACTGCAACCGGGATATAGACAAATTAATCATCCCCGCTCTCAGTCACACCTGGAACGCTCCCGTCTGGAACTGGGATGATGTCGAACACCCGGCATACACCACATCCTGCTCCGTCTGCGAAGCCGAAAAGACAGGTGAAGCGGACTCCGTAACAAGCAATGATACCCCCGCCACCGTTGAAGCGGACGGTTACACAACCTATACCGCAACAGTAACGCTCGGCAGTCAGAAGTTCACGGATGATTATGTCGTCACCGACGAGGGCTCAATGCTCGAAGCCCGCAAAGACACCTTTGACGAATACAAAGGCGACGCAAAAGAAGACGCCGACGCTCTCGCTCAGGACGGCGACAGCGAAGGAATCGGAGCGCTAAT
>JAFWRV010000383.1 GCA_017519685.1 Clostridia bacterium | reverse complement strand
CCCGTCATCTTTTGTTTTTTCTTCTTTTTTTCCTTTATTGTTTCGGGATTATAGATGAGATCCGCCGAAACAACGGCATTTGCCGCGTTGTAATAAAGCACGCCGGACGGAACCATTCCGTCACCGTATTTTTTGCTGCCGTTTACCCAGAGAGTAAAGAGATAAATCAGCATCTGCATATTGATGCCGTGGACCACATCGCTGAGACGGAATTCCTTCTGACTTGATTTATAGTCAATTATCCTCAGATATTTTCTGCCGTCTTTTTCCGCGATATCAACACGGTCGATTTTTCCGATTATTCCGATTTCGCCGTTTCCGTTTTCGGGTATATAAGTATTGACTTCTTTTCCTTCGCCGATTTCAACTTCAAAACCGCCAGGAATAAAATCGCAATGTGAAAACTCCTCAATAAGCCGTTTCGCGACTTCAAGCAGGGATTTTTTAAGCACATCAAAAAGATAGATGAAACGGCTGTTGTCACTGTATTCTGAAAACAAATCCGTGCGGCATTTGTCAGCGAGTTCAAATACGGCTTTCCTCAGCTCCTCCTCACTCATGGCGGACAGTTCTTCACGGCTGTATGCCGACAGCAGATGCTCCATAACATAGTGAGTTATATTGCCGCGCTGAAGATTGTCAAAATCGGCTTTTGCCCTCGGCTTCGCCTTTAATCCGTATTTGCAGAAGTATGAAAACGGACAGCCGTAGAATTTCTCTATTTTCGTTGCGGAAAGCTGCATTGACTTTCCGAAAAGCTTTTCCGCGGTTTCCTTGCCGGTCAGTTCAAACTGTCTCAGATGCGCGGCTCTGTCAAGCGCGTTAAGACGGTCCGAATAGCCGGGCTTTTCGGAAAAATATTTTTTAAGAGTTTCGCGCAGTTCGCTGTTTCCTGATTTCGCAAACTGTTCAAATGCCGGTTCGTCGCCTTCAATATAGAAAAGGGGATCAAGGTCGGAGGCATCCTTTTCCCTGAGAGAGGGAAACAGTTTCTTTATGCCGTACCAGAAGTTGCAGGGCAGCATCTCTCTGCCGTCGGGTCCGGAGCAGCTGCATGTTATAAACAGCTTCTCTTTGGGGCAGCAGACAGAGCTGTAAATAATCAGCTGCTCTTCCGCGAGCTTCCATTCTCCGGTTTCGGAAAGACTGATTCCGAGATTTCTGAGTTCCTCCCTTTCCTTCGCGGTCAGCGAAGATGTGATTTTCATTTCCGGCGGAAAAACTCCTTCGTTCGCGCCCATAATGAACGCCGCCCTCGGAGAGTTCAGACGGATTCTGTCAGCCGAACCGATTACGACTTCGTCGAGTCCCTGCGGGATATTGCCGACGGTTTGACATGAGAGCATCATTTCAAAATAATCCGAGAATACGGAAAGGGTGACTTTTTTATCCCTTAAAACCGTTTCCATTTCATCAAGAATTGAAATAAGCGTATCCCACATTCTCTGAAGTTCGATAACGGCGTTGCTCTCGCCGTCGTTATGAAGCTTTTCGGCGAGTGATGTGACGTTATCTGAAAGCTTTATTTTTTCAATGAATTTCCAGAGCGCGCCGACAGCCGATGAGCCGTCTGTTCCTCCTTTGACGGTGTTGCGAAACTCCTCAAACGGGTCAAGGATTTTATGCCTGATTTCATTGAGCTTCGCGAGTTTCTTTTCAATTATTTC
This sequence comes from Clostridia bacterium, assembly GCA_017519685.1. Taxonomy (GTDB): domain Bacteria; phylum Bacillota; class Clostridia; order Oscillospirales; family Acutalibacteraceae; genus CAG-177. Next base: position 1,955 of record JAFWRV010000383.1, on the reverse strand, counting down.
GCGATTGCTTTCATCTGTTTTCTCAATTCCGTCGGGATTGGCTGTCCACTCCGTTTTCCATTTGCTTCCGCTTATCTGCCAGACATAGCAGTAGTTTTCGACCAGCGTAACCTCATAATCGGACAGACCCGAAATCCCCGTTTTAAGATAACGGAGGACCGAGTCGGTGTCATATCCTGTCTTGATTGCCGAGAGCGCCGCGCTGATAATATTGATAACCGGGGAGGTATCAACGGGTTTTCTGTAATCCTCATAAACGGGAATTCCGTTTTTCTTCAGAGCGGAGCGCAGGGGAGATTCATAGACATCGATTTTCCTTGATATAACCGCGATGTCACGGTTTCTGTAACCGTTTTCGCGTATCAGTTTCTTTATCTGAGCCGCGACATATTCGCATTCCGTGTAAATATCCGCCGCCTTGCACAGACTGATATTTTCGCATTTCTCCTCATAAACGGCGCCGCTCTCCGAAAAGAGTTCTTTTTCGAGAAAAGCGAGCTCCGCGTTTTTATATCTTTCAAAAGCGTCCGCTTTCAATATCACGGGCGCCGCAACTTCGGTACCGGTTTCCTTCGCGATATTCATAATCCTTGAAGCGGTATTCCCGGTCTTCGCGAAGACATCGCCGATTCTTACGCTTTGCGCGGGATTGTCGGAAAGCAGCGTAATATAGACGTTTTCAGCGCGTATCATTATGCGGCGTATGATTTCATATTCCTGCGCCGTAAAGCCGCGGAATGAGTCAATAAAGACGGTCCTGCCGTTTAAATACGCGTCAAGGGACGCGGAGCCGAGTACGGCGGTAAGAAGTGTATCCGGGTCAAAATAACTTTCGCTGACTTTCGCGTCAAAACATTCAAGTACGGAAACTATTTCGGTCAGTTTCATTTTAAGCACAGATTCGTCAAGACCGGAAATCAGATTTCTGATCTGTTCATTTGAAACGTTGCTCTGCTTGAATTCGGATGAAAGAGACATGAACTCTCTGACGGTTGATATTCTGTCGGCGTGTTTGCCGTAAAGCCTCAGCTCCGGCTTTTTCTCATTGAGAGCCATGCTCATAAGAACAGCGGCTGAGGATTCGCTCAGACGGCGGCGCTCATAAAACGCCGGCTTGCCGATTACCTTTTCGGCAAGGGATGTGAAAGAATGCACCTCGGTGTTAACGGCTTTTCTCTCGCCTGTAACCGTCAGCAGATTTTTCTCCGCTGAAAAGGAAAACTGTTCGGGTACTATGAGAGTAATCCCGGTTTCCGGGTTTTCGCAGAGTGTATCAATCATACGTGTTATTTCGGTTGTTTTACCGGCACCCGATGTACCGGCTATGAATTGCAGCATCCGTTCACCGTCTTTCAGTAAAAATGCCGCCCGGAATGGCGGCATAATGTACAGCGAATCATTCTTCAGATTCGCTTTCGTTGATTTCTGTTTCTTCGGCTTCTTCGTTTTCCGTGTTTGCCGATGTTTTCTTGTCTCTCTTTATTCTGAACCTTGAAACTTTTTCGGCGGGCTCTTTTTCTTCGCTTTCTTCCGCGTGATAAATGGGTATATCGAGCGCTTCGCCTGTGAACATTTTATTCGGGTCTGAAATAATGTCAATCGCTCTGTTGAGAACAGAGAAACGGACTTCCTTATGACTTCCGCCGTATTCACCGTCAAGTGTCCACGGAACTTCTTTGTCAAATGTCATTTTCAGATTTGAGCATTTAAGATATATTATCTTTTTGCCGTCATAATCCATTCTCTTGACCTGCTTAAGCAGAGCGAAACTCTCAAGCGGACTCTTAAGGCCGCGGACAAGCAGGACTTCAAATTTTCCGTCGTCGAGTTTGACGTCGTTTTCACTGAAGTGAAACATTCCCGCGACAGAGGTGGAATTTGAAATCGAGCCGAAATAGAAATTGTCTTCAAGAGTCTTTCCGTCGTATTCGATTTTTATGTGCATCGGTTTTATG
>JAFWRV010000382.1 GCA_017519685.1 Clostridia bacterium | reverse complement strand
TATGCATTATCCAAAAGTAAGAAATCCTCCCGCCTCCGCGGGAGGATTTCTTACTTATTTATCAATCAAATTATTTGCCTTTAAACAGATCGATAACCTTCTGGATTATTCTGCAAAGCCAGTAGTAGAGCCGCGCGAAGAAGCAGTTATTGACCTTGACGGTGGTTTCTTCGGTTTCGCCGATTACTTTGCCGTCACGGTTTGTCACTACCGCTTTAATGGTGTAATCCTCTGTCGGATTTTCCACTCTGTAACCGTTGCCTTCTCCGGCTTTCTCACCGTTGACATACCAGGTGACTGTTGAACCGGCAGGAAGTATCTCCGGGTCAATTCCGAAAGCGTTAGCGATTCCGAAAGCGTTTGTCTTTTCGAGATTGACGCCGACTAATTCTGCGTCCGCTGTATCGGGAGCAAGTTTCGCGATTTCACGCTCGGCGATTACTTCTCCGCAGACCTCGCATTTTCTTACCTCTTTGCCTGCCGCTTCTGTTGTGGCGGGAGTTACGACTGTCCATGCTCCGGGCTTGTGGCCTGTCTTGGGAATCGCCTGAGTGTAGGTTTCGCCGCACTCGCAGGTGTAGGTCATAACTCCGTCTTCGGTGCAGGTCGGCTCTTTCGTTACCTCGCCCATGTAGTTGTGCTCGTGAGCGGGTTCGGTGTCTGTCGGAGTGGGCTCTGTCGGAGTGGGTTCCGTGGGAGTGGGTTCCGTCGGTGTAGGTTCTGTCGGAGTGGGCTCTGTGGGAGTTGGTTCTGTCGGAGTCGGTTCCTCGGGTTCGGGAATTGCCTCAAACAGAGCTGTGATTGTCAGATTTTCGGCGGGCATAGTGTCGGGGATTTCCTCGTCCCAGCCAATAAAATTGAATCCGTCTTTGACCGGGTCGGCAGGTTTTTCGACAGGAGCGCCGTACTTGTATGTTACCTGTGTTTCTGTACCGTCGATAGCATAAGTAATGGTGTATTCATTCGGTGTATAAACCGCATTTACGGTAATATCTTCCATGCCGAGTGTGTATTCTTCCCACTCGCCCGTGCTGCCCTCTTTGACGGGTACTTCGGGCTCGGTAATACTGTCGGTGTCGATTGTGAATGTGACCTCGTCAACCTTTTCACCGTCGGCAACGAAAGTCGCTGTGTATTCTTTGCGGTGCTCCGCTATATCGTCTTTAAGCTGAGCAAGGATTTCGTCAACAGCGGCTTTGTTTTCATCGAGAGTTTTGCTTTCATCGTATGCGAGAGCGTCAATTTCATCTTTCGCGTCGGCTATGAGCGCCTGAATCTCTTCGCTATCTCCCTCCTGTGCAAGTGCGTCTGCCGCTTCTTTTGCGGATTCTTTATAATCATCGAGACCTTCTTTATCCGTGTATGCATCTATAAGGGCATAGGGGCTGAAGTGATCGGTCCAGATTGCCGCGAACACCTTTACTGTTTCGCCGTCCGCGGGCTGATAATCTTTGTCAACGGTTTTTATATAATTGCCGTCTGCGTCATATACCTGATACTCAATACATTCAGCAAACTCCACATCGGTGCCGGTTTTTATCAGAATCGCCTTAACATCTCCGGCATCCCATCCCTCCGGGATTTCAAGGAGAACTCTTACATAACCGGCCAGTTGACCTGTAATCACCATTTCTTCCTGTTTGAGTATAACATTGGCACAGTAAGCTTTTTCAGGTGTCACGGTGCCGTCATAATCGCTGCCGAGTTCGGATGAAATGCTGTCAATTTCTACTGTATATGGAAGCAAATTTTTAAGCGGATCCTGAATAATCACGGTGATGACGGAATCACCGAGTTTTGCCTGCGCTTTTGCCTTAACGGTATCATCGCTGATATATTCGCCATTGGAATACTTTGAGGGAGAAGTATTACCAAGAATGTAATACCTTTGATTTAAGGAATCTCCGCAGTGCGAGCATTTATCCTCAATTAATCCTAAACTGTCTTCAGTTGCTTCACTGACAACGGTCTCTTGCCAATCGTGACCGAGAGCGTCAACGGCAACTTCCCTTATCTTTGTTTCGAACGCGGGATTTTCAAACCTCGCCGTGTAGGTTGTTACGCCCGCTTCGGTGCAGGTTGCGGTTGTTGTAACCGCGGCATTAACGGTTTCTTCTTCTTTATGATCGGCGTTTCTTGTGCACACTCTTGTAGCGGTGCAGGTTGAGTTATCTGCACTCCATACATAAGCCGTGGCGCCCCAGTCGTGGCCGGCGAGCTGACCGTTTGACTCTTCTTTTGTCTGAGTTGTGAAGCCGGGTTTGGTAAATGTTGCCGTATATCGGATTTTACCGTCCGTAAAGCAGGTCGCCGGAATATCCTGAGAGGTTGCATCCACCGTTTCGCTCACTTCTTTGCCGCAGACGGTGCAGGTATGTTTCGCGGTGCAGATTGAATTGTCGGGAGACCAGGTGCAGTCCACCCCGCCGAAGGTGTGGTTTTCTCTGGCGATGTCTTCATAGCATCTGCCGCAGATCTGCCAGTGCTGAGTGTCATCGCTTTCATATCCCGGGAATGGGGAGTGACCGAGCGAAGGGATGGCTTCCGCTGCCGGAGTGGTTTGTGTATTGCCGTCAGCTTTGAGGTATTTGCCGCAGTCTTCACATTTGTAGTATCTGTTATTTCCGGGCTCTGTGCAGGTGGCTGCTTTTGCGGGGATTTCTGTTTTGTTTGTATGAGGGCAGATATACTCGGTAACATTTACCGTGCAGGAATCGGAAAAATCAGTGCCCTGAATTGTTACTGTGATTATGGCTGTGCCCACACCTGCAGCCGTAACGGTTGCAGTGCCGTCATTATTATCGATGACTGTTGCAGCGCTTTCATTGCTTGAGGACCAGATTACGGTGCCGGTTGCGCCGGCAGGAGCAATGACGGCGGTAAGCGCCTGAGATGAGCCCTCTGTAAAGTTAATTTCATGCTTATCAAGAGAAATACCGGTGGGGGCAATTACGGGTGCCTGAACCGTAAACGTTCCAGATGCGGTCGCGGAGTTAAATATGACGTCGCCGGGGTAAGAGGCGGTAACGGTGTGTTCACCCGTGGCAGGGTTTTCAACGGTTAATACCGCTCTGCCGTCTTTAACCGGAACGGTATAATCAATTCCGTCAACGGTCAGGGTAATGTCTTCCACCGCGTCATCGGGAAGAGATGCGATTATTGTGACATCGTCGCCGTAAACGGGTTCTTCTGGTGAGACAGACAATGTGATTACGGGGTCCTCTTTGGGAGGTTCTGTTTTTGCGGGCCAGTTTGCGTCGGTCGGGTCGGTGTCATATGCGAAGCCCCTGAGGTGGGGGTAATAAGCCCAACCGTCCGCGTTTGCCCTGACGAGCCAGGAGTCGGAGGAAAACCCGGACATATTGTCAAGAGCGGTTTCGCCGGTCATTTTGTCTGTTGTGAGACCTTTGACGCTGTTTGCGGTGTCATCCGCGCCGTCAATCGCGCCGAAGGTGCATTTATCGCTGTCGTAATAACAGTTTTCAACGGTACAGTTGTTATTATAGCCTACAATACCGCCCGCATATTTGGCATCTTCGCCCGAGAGGGTGACGCTGCCGGTGCTGTAGCAGTTTGTTGTTGAGCAAGCCCAAGAAAGATTGTTTTTTTTCATATATCCCGCAATGCCGCCGACAGAATTATTGCCGGTTACATTTCCCGTATTATAGCTGTTTGTGAGAGCGCCGTCGTTAAAATTGCTGCCGAGGACGCCGCCAACATAATTATTACCCGAGACGCTGCCTGTGTTACAGCAGTTTGCGACCGTTCCGGTGTTGATTCCTGCAATGCCGCCGACAGAACTATCGCCCGAGACGTCGCCTGTGTTGTAGCAGTCGGTTATTGTGCCGGTGTTATTACAGGCGATACCGCCCGCACTGCCTCCTAAATCAGCGTCGCTGACAATGCTGCCGTCAAAGGAGCAGTTTTGTATTGTTCCACTGTTTTCGTAAGCGATGCCACCGATATAGATGCCCTCTAAAATTGCATTCTCTAGGCGGACATTTTTGACCGAGCCGCCTTCGCCGATGAAGCCGAAGAGACCGAAGTAATTTATATTATTCGCTCCGCTGTTGCCAAGACCGGTGATTTTGTAACCGCTGCCGTCAAAGGTGCCGGTGAACGCGCGGCCGCTTTTGGCAATCGGAACCCAGTCTTTTACGTATTCAATTTCATCTCTTTCCGGATCCCAAACAGTGTTGGCGTAAATATCCGCCGTGAGAACCGCGCAGACGGAGGGTTCGGGGTCGATTTCTTCATCCTCATTGCCGTTGACAAGAGCGGCGAACGCTTTAAGCCCCGCGTAGTTGGAAATCTCATAACGGTTTTCCGCCGAGTTGAACACAATGCCGTCATCCGCCGACAGCGGACTGCCGAAGGACACAATTAAGCTGAAATTATCGTTTGC
>JAFWRV010000381.1 GCA_017519685.1 Clostridia bacterium | reverse complement strand
TTCAAAAAACGTCTGAATAATATTATAACTGTCCGCGCCGTATTCAACAAGCTTTGCGGCAATCTGAAATGTTCTCACCGTTGTGTTTGAAAACCTGAAACATCCCGTATCGGTTGAAACGCCCGTGAAAAGGCACGAGGCAATCACCGGAGTTATTTCCGCTTTCATTTCTTCCAGGAGAAGATACACCATCTCCGCCGCCGAAGCGGAATCCGGTTCAAGATAAGTTTTCGCGGCATAAATCACATTTGAAGCGTGATGGTCTATACAGACCTCGACCTTGTCGGCGTAAAGCGCCTCATATTCACGGCCGAGAAGTCTCGGATCCGCCACATCAACGGCAACAATGTGCTCACAGGCATCCTGCGAAAGTTCAAGTCCTTCAAACATAAACTCAAAATCTTTCGTGAACGTGTCTGAGCACAGAATGTTAACCTTCTTGCCGCCTGCGTTCAGCGCGTGAGCAAGCGCGGTGGCACTGCCCACCGTATCACCGTCGGGTGACTCGTGACACAGCAGAAGAAAATTATCGTTATTCAAAAAATATTCAGCTGTTTCCTGAAGGTTAATTCTCATCCGTTTCTTCCTCGGTTTTAACAATACTGTTCAGCAGTCCGGTGATTTCCATTCCCTTTTCTATGGAATCATCGGCTATGAATTTAAGCTCGGGGGTTTTTCTGAGATGAAGCCGCTTGCCTATTTCACGGCGGATATATCCCGTCGCGCTCGTAAGACCTTTGACTGCCGTTTTCGCCGTTTCGATACCCTCCATCGCGCTGACATAAACCTTCGCGTAGGAAGCGTCGGAACTGACATCGACATTGACAACGGTCAGCATTCCCTGAATACGCGGGTCCTTGAGCTCGCGTATCATAGCGGCTATTTCTCTTTTGATGTCTTCAGACACTCTGTCTGTTTTATAACCGGCCATTTTAAAACCTCTGTCAATCTCTGTATTCTTCGGTTACAAAGAATTCGAATACATCGCCTTCCTTGATATCGTTGAATTTTTCAAGACCGATTCCGCAGTCAAATCCGGACGCGACTTCCTTGACATCGTCCTTGAATCTGCGAAGCGATGCGATATCGTCCTCGGTAACGACTATTCCGTCGCGGACAACTCTTACCTTTGCGTTCTTTGTAACCTTGCCGCTTGTCACATGGCAGCCCGCGATATTGCCGACAGATGAAATCTTGACAATCTGACGGACCTCCGCCTTACCGATATCAACATCCCTGAACTTGGGCGCAAGCATACCTTTGATGGCGGCTTCTATTTCGTTTATGCAGTCATAAATGACTCTGTAACATTTGATTTCAACTCCGTCACGCTCGGCGGTTTCCGACGCGACATTATCGGGTCTGACATTGAAGCCGACAATGATGGCGTTGGAGGCGTTAGCGAGCATAACGTCGCTTTCATTGATCGCGCCGACACCGGAGTGAATGACCTTGACTCTGACTTCGTCATTGGAAAGCTTGACAAGACTCTGCTTGACCGCTTCCGCCGATCCCTGAACGTCGGCTTTGATGATGATATCGAGATCCTTGAGCTCGCCCTCTTTGATTGAATCAAAGAGATTCTCAAGAGTAACTTTCTGGAATTCGTTGAACTGCTCCTCTTTTGCCTTTGCTTTTCTCTGCTCGACAAGTTCTCTCGCAAGACGTTCATCGTTAACCGCGTTGAAACCGTCGCCTGCCTGGGGAACTTCGTCAAGACCCATAATTTCAACCGGAACAGACGGGCCCGCTTCATTGACCTTGCGGCCTTTGTCATCGGTCATAACCCTTACTCTGCCGACTGCGGTACCGGCAACGATAATATCGCCGGATTTCAAAGTACCGTTCTGAACGAGCAGCGTTGTGACGGGACCTCTGCCCTTGTCAAGACGCGCCTCGATAACGACACCCTTCGCGGAACGGTTCGGGTTTGCTTTAAGCTCCTGAACCTCGGCAACAAGAAGCACGCTTTCAAGAAGCTTGTCTATTCCTTCCTTTGTAACCGCGGAAACGGGTACACAGATTGTGTCTCCGCCCCAGTCTTCGGGAACAATTTCATATTCGGTAAGCTGCTGAAGAACCCTGTCGGGATTCGCGGCGGGCTTATCCATTTTATTGATAGCGACTATAATCTGAACTCCCGCGGCCTTGGCGTGATTGATCGCTTCAACTGTCTGAGGCATAATACCGTCATCGGCCGCCACTACGAGAATGGCTATATCGGTCGCCATCGCGCCTCTGAGTCTCATGGAGGTGAACGCGGCGTGACCGGGAGTGTCCAGGAAGGTAATATCGGAGCCGTTGACAGTAACTCTCGAAGCGCCGATGTGCTGAGTGATACCGCCTGCCTCGCCCGATGTTACAGAAGTGTTTCTGATAGCGTCAAGAAGCGAAGTCTTGCCGTGGTCAACGTGTCCCATAACAACGACAACGGGATCTCTCTTGACAAGATCTTTCTCATCGTCTTCGCTGTCATCGATAATACGGTCTTCTATTGTTACGACAACAAGTTTCTCGACCTTCGCGCCGAGCTCCTCGGCAACTATTGCCGCCGTGTCATAATCAAGCACGTCGTTGATTGCCGCCATCTGACCGAGAGTAAACAGTTTCTTGATAACCTCGGCTGCCGTCATCTTGAGCATTGACGCAAGTTCGCCGACTGTAATCTCATCGGGTATCTTGAGCTGAAGCTGAGGCTTCTTTGCTCTCTCCGCGGCAATTCTCGCAAGGCGTTCTTTCTCTGTTTCTTTCTTGCCCTGACGGTTGCCCTTCTTATTATAATGCTTGCTCTTCTGATTTATCTTCTGCTTGAATGGTCCCTTTTCCATAGCGCTCGAGGTATTGGCGTGCGCGATGTTCTCATATTTCTCGTTATATTTATCAAGATTTACATTGCTCTGACGGAGATTGACGGTGGTCTGCTCGCCCTTGGTTCTCGGCTGAACGGGCTTCTGCTCCTTCTTCTTCGCCTTATCCCCTGCCGGCTTGACGGGTCTGTCGGGCATAAGAGGCATTTTGGATCTTGACTCTTTTCTGACCGGCTGTTCGGATGAAGCGGGTTTCTTTGCCTCTTCCTCCTTCTTTCCGGCTGCCTTCTCCGCAGGCTTCTTTGCCTCTTCCTCTTTCTTCGCGGCAGTCTTCTTTTCAGCGGGTTTCTTTTCGGTTTCCTCTTTATTCTCCGCTGTCTTTTTCTCCGCGGATTTCTTTGACGCGGGCTTCTTCTCCTCCGCCTTTTCTTCCGCCTTTTCCGCTTTTTCTTCTTTAGCAGCCGGCTTTTCTTCCGCGGCGGGAATTCCGGATGTCATTTCAAAATACGCGTCAAGACTCTCGACCTCGGTTTTTTTGGTATAAGTTTCAAAAACGATGTCAAGCTCGTCGGGCTCAAGCACGGTGGTACGCGCTTTCTTGCCCTCGAAATATTTCGAAAGCACCTCAATAACCTCATTGGGTTTAACATTCAGATCTTTGGCAACATCCTGAACTTTATATTTTGTAATCATTCGTTGACCTCCTCTTCGGTATCCGTCAGTTTAAGTAAAGCTTTGGCAAAACCCTCGTCACTGACGGTAAGCACGGCGGATTTCAGTCCCACAGCCCTGCCGATTTCAACCATATCGGAATTTACCGGCCTGACAGGTATTTTCTTTTTAGTATAAGATATCTCTTTTTCTATTTCGTTTTTAAGTCTTTCTGAAGAATCGCTGCTCAGCAGACACAGCTCCGCGCTCTTTTTTCTTATCGCCTCTATACAACTGTCGTGTCCGCATTGCAGCCTGCCCGCTTTACGGCATAGTCCGAGAAGTGAAAGAAGCTTTTTTTCATCCATCTTTTAATTCTTCCTCCATTTTCTCATAGACCTCATCGGGTATTTCACAAGAAAATGCGTGCTCGAATCTCTTTGCTTTTTTCGCTTTTCTCAGGCAGTTTATGTCACGGCAGACATAAGCTCCCCTGCCGGATTTTTTCCCGGTCAGGTCAAGCGAAACCTCGCCTTCGGGGCTTCTGACAACTCTGACGAGCTCCTTTTTGGGCTTCATTTCGTTGCAGCCGGTACATTTTCTCATTGGAACACTGCGATGAACAGGCATATTATTCTCCTTCGTCAATCATCAAAATTAATGACGGGTTCTTCAAATTCGGGCTTTATATCAATCTTCCAGCCGGTAAGTCTTGCGGCGAGGCGGGCGTTCTGTCCCTTATTGCCTATGGCAAGAGAAAGCTGATTGTTGGGAACCGTGACCCTGCAGGTGCGTTCGCTTTCGCTGAGAATCTCAACGGAAATAATCTTCGCGGGAGCAAGCGCCGCGGCAACATATTCCGCCGGGTCGTCGCTGTAAGTGATAACATCAATCTTTTCGCCGCCGAGCGCTTCGACTATACGGTTGATTCTCGCGCCCTTCTGGCCTATGCAGGCGCCGACGGGATCAACGTTTTCATCGGATGAATAAACCGCGATTTTGCTTCTTGAACCCGCTTCACGGGATATCGATCTTATTTCAACAGTGCCGTCGAAAATTTCGGGCACCTCAATTTCAAGCAGTCTTTTTACAAGACCCTGATGTGTTCTTGATACCATCGCCTTGGGTCCTTTGGTTCCTTCCTTGATATCGGAGATAAAGACCTTGACGGTGTCGCCCTCTTTGAAATTGTCATTCGGGAGCTGCTCCGCTCTCGGAAGGCGTTCAACGATTTTGCCTATTTCTATCTGAGCGTCGAGAGTTACCGGATCGACTCTTATAATCTTGGCGGTGGCAATCTCCTGATTCTTGCTCTGGAGTTCTTCTCTCTTACGCTCCTGCTCGGCGTCGCCGACATTCTGGCGTATAAGGTGCTTGCCCTTGACCGCCGCTATACGGCTGACGCTCTTTGTGTTGAGCTCAAAGTCCATTGTGTCGCCGACTTTGATTCTCTTTCTCTTTTTCTGCGCGTCTTCAAGACTGACTTCGGAGTCGGGATCGGTAACTTCCTCAACAACAGTCTTTCTGAGAAAGACGCGGAAAGTGGTCTTTTCCGGATCTATTTCGCAAAAAACGATATCCTTATCGCCGTAGTCTCTTTTTACAGATGTGATTACAGACTTTGATATCGCGTCAAAAATGGCTTCCTTTGAAACTCCTTTTTCGCGCGCCATCGCGGCAACCGCCTCAAAAAACTCTGCATTTTTCATTTTTCTTCCGGTCCTTTCTGTTCAAAATCGTCAAGTCTGATATATGACGTTTCTTTCTTTTCTATATTCATCGCGCTGCCGTCATCAAGGCGGAGAACTATCATTCCTCCGTCATAGCTTTCAAGCACACCTTTGAACTCGCGCACGCCGTTGACGGGTCTTATCATTCTGACCTTTATGCCGGCGCCGGTGTATTTCTCGAAATGGTCGGGTCTTGTAAGCTCCCTTTCTAATCCGGGAGAGCTGACCTCAAGACAGTAGCTCTGCTCTATGGGATCGAGTTCATCAAGCGGCGCGTCGATTGCGCGGCTGAAATTTTCACAGTCCGTTATATCAACTCCGCCGTCCTTGTCAATGAAGATTCTGAGAAACCAGTCCGTTCCCTCCTTGAGAAAACGTATATCCCAGATCTCAAGTCCGAGCCGGTCGGCAACCGGCTGCGCTATATTCCATACAGCGGCGGAAACATTGCCGCCTTTACCTTTAGCCATAATACCTCCGCTAATTTAATCCGATAAAATCAAAAGAGCAGGTCGCCCTACTCCTTTAACATAATCCTATACTCTTACTTTAAAGATAATAACACTTGTATATCAAAAAAGCAACTGTTTTTTTAATAATTGATAATTTATGTTGAAATTAAATAAAATACCGTATATCAGCGCGGCTGAATATATTGATATTGCGTGCTTTTCAGGCGGGAACAAGTATTCCGGACTGAAGGAAGAGCGACGCGATACCGAAATAAATGAGAAGCGTCAAAGCATCGACGATGGTGGTAATCATCGGACCTGCCATCAGCGCGGGGTCAAGGCCGATAAGCTTCGCGATTATCGGAAGCGTACAGCCGATACACTTCGCTATGATAACCGCGAATATCATTGAGATGCAGACAACGAGGATAACCGGTGTCGGTGTCATCGAGCCGGTAATCGCCCTGATTGCCGCCATTCTGGCAAAGTTGACAACCGAAAGGATAATGCCGCAGAGAACCGCAACCCTGATTTCTTTCCAGAGCACGCGAAGATAGTCGCGCGGTCTGACGGTGCCCAGGGCAAGTCCTCTGATTATAAGGGTGGATACCTGGTTGCCGGCGTTTCCTCCGGTGTCCATGAGCATCGGGATGCACGCGGTCAGTCCCGCAATCATCTGAAGTTTGTCTTCAAATCCCGTGATAATCTGACCGGTAAACGTTGCCGAAATCATAAGTATGAGAAGCCAGACAATTCTGTTTTTTGTAAGCTTTAAAACGCCTGTCTTCAGGTAATCGTCCTCAGAAGGCAACAGCAAAGCCATCTTTTCAAAGTCTTCGGTGTTCTCTTCCTGGATAACATCGATAATATCATCGATGGTAATTATTCCGACAAGACGGTTTTCGGTATCGACAACCGGCACGGAAAGAAGGTCGTATTTGCGCACTATCTGCGCGACGGCTTCCCGGTCGTCATGAGTCGCGACTGAAATAACCTGGTCCTCATTGACCATTATATCTTCAAGCAGCGTATCGGGCGGAGAAACGATAAGTTTTCTTAAAGTGACAACGCCGACAAGATGCCTTTCCGAATCGGTTATATATATTGTTTCAATGGATTCCTTGTCGTTTGCGGTTTTACGCAGTTCGGCAATGGCGTTATCAACCGAAGTTTCTTTCTGAAACGCCGCCATTTCCACCGTCATGATAGAACCCGCGCTGTCCTCCGGATAGCTCAGAAAGCGGTTGATGATTTCACGGGTCTCGCGGCTGGTCTGGGCAAGAACACGGGTGACGACGTTCGCCGGAACTTCCTCAAGAAAGTCAACGGCGTCATCGATGAACATGTCCTCAACCAGGTTATGAACTTCGACGTTCGTGATGGAGTTGATAACGGTTTCCTGCGTATCGGAATCAAGGTAACTGAATACCTCGGCCGATGAGTTTTTACCGAGCAGGCGGAAAATCCTGACCTGCATTTCGGGCTCCGCTGCGGAAATGACAGCCGCGATATCGACCGTATTCATTTCCGAAAGCATGTCCTTTATTGTCGGGAATTTATTTTCCGACAAAAGTTTGATAATCAGATTGAGTAAAGCTTCATTTTCCAAAATAAAAACACCCTTTCCGCATAAGCGCAAGGGTGTTGAAAAAAGTCAAACCGTCACTGCCGTAATCAGAGAAAAACCCGACAGGTTCCCGACAGACGGCAGCTGCGCTTAATGCTTATTCTGTTACATAATCGCACGTGACTACTGTCGCCTGACATTGGTTTCACCTCTCTTTTTATTTCGCTGCGGCTTTCTTTTTCTTCTGCTTGGTCTTATATCCCAGCAGAGCCTTGACATTTGCTTCGGGCGTTCCGATTTCTCCGATTATAAGCGGCTGTTTCGAATACATTCCTTTGAATTCCGTGCCTCCGACTGCGAGCAGACCTTTTGCCTTTGTGATTTTAAGCAATTCCGTCTTCTGCTCCTCGCTGTTTTCCGGATGCCATACTTCAACTCCGTCAAGTCCCTGAGAAATCAGTTCCTCAAGTAATTCAAACCCGCTTCCGGCGCCGGGATGGGCAAGCACTGCTATGCCTCCGGCTTCATGTATTGCTTCAATAATTTCAACGGGCTCCGGATATTTTGCCGTGACAAGCACATTGTCCGCACTCTCGGGTGAGAAAAGCTCATCATAGAGCGACCCGTATATTCTGTCGGTCAGTCCGCATTCCATAAGGGCGTGCATTATATGTTCCTTGAAAACCGCGGTGGAGCCGGTAGCGCATTTTGTTACAAGCTCGGGGGTTATGGGGAATCTGCGCGCGACCTTGAGAGTCATCATCTGACTCGCTCTTTTGCGCACCGCTATATTTCGGTGGCAAAGGCCTTCAAGACGGTCGGGACTGTCCGCAAGATAGCAGAGAATTTCGGCATACGCGTTTCTTTTTGAGTCGTAGGAGGACAGCTCAACACCGGGGATAACATTTATCCCCTTTCTTTCACCTGTTATTTTTGCTCTGACCGTACCCGCCTGACAGTCTCTGTCGGTAACCGCTATCGTCGTCAGCCCTTTTTTCTGGGCAAGAACGATAAGGTCATCGATACCCATCGAACTGTCGGAAAGCTTTGTATGACAATGCAAATCTCCTACCATCGTGTTAAACCTCTTTCAAAAAATCGCATATACCCTCAATATACTCTACATTATACCGAACATTTTTTTGAATTGCAAGTGTTTTTTCAGAAAAATTAAAATAAATTTATAATATAATTCTGCTTCGGCATTACCCTGTTTTGACTCTTTGTGGGTTCAATGCACAAGGCGCCGCGTTTTTCCTCATCCTTATTTGTCGATTATACGAATTGACTCGGGCTCCGTCCGGTGATATAATAACCGGGAAAACGGAGGTGCTTATATGGAAACAAGAGTCGCCGTTATCAGCATAATTGTTGAAAACGATGATAATATAAGTCAGCTCAATGATATTCTGCACGATTACGGGCAGTTCATTCTCGGCAGAATGGGCATTCCTTACCGCAAGCGCTCAATCAGCATCATCAGCGTCGCGATTGAAGCGCCGCAGGATGTTATAAGCGCTCTTTCCGGAAAGCTCGGAAGAATCAAAGGCATGAGCGCGAAAACCGTTTATTCAAACAATTCCTACCCAGCGGAATAAAATACAAAAGCAGGACCTGACGCCGAAATCGCGATTGAGGCGGAAGCTCATTGATGACGACAGAGCCGGATCCCTGCGGATTCGGCTTTTTTATGCCTATGAAAAATTCGGAAAAAGAAAAATTCAATACAGCGTTTCCTCTTATTGAACGGCTCTGCGCGGGTGAAAAGCTCTCCGTTGAGGAGTATCGCCTGCTCATCGACTCCGCGTGTGAGGAAACGGCGGATTACGCGGCGAAACTCGCGGATAAAAAGCGCCGTGAAATATACGGAACCGATGTTTATCTGCGGGGGCTCATAGAAATCGGAAATTTCTGCCGCAACGACTGCTTCTACTGCGGAATAAGGCGTTCAAACAAAGAGTGCGACAGATACAGACTGACGGAGGAACAGATTCTCGCCTGCTGCGACGAAGGATATTCTCTCGGTTACAGAACCTTTGTGCTGCAAGGCGGAGAAGGCATTTTCCCGACCGGTGAAATCTGCGGGATTGTCACCGGAATCAAAGAAAAATATCCCGACTGCGCCGTCACGCTGTCGCTCGGCGAATACTCTTATGAAGACTATAAAAAGATGTTTGACGCCGGAGCGGACCGCTATCTGCTTCGCCACGAAACCGCCGACAGAGAGCATTACGCAAAAATCCACCCTCCCGAAATGTCATTTGACAACAGGATGAGATGCCTCGCGGACCTCAAAAAAATCGGTTTTCAGGTCGGCTGCGGATTTATGGTCGGTTCTCCTTTCCAGACTTCCCTTTCACTTGCGAAGGATCTGAAATTCATTGAGGAATTCAGACCGGAAATGTGCGGAATCGGTCCTTTTATTCCCGCCGCGAATACGCCGTTTGAAAACGAACGCGCCGGCACCGCCGGGCTGACTCTTTATCTGCTTTCCCTGATACGGCTGATAAAGCCGGACATTCTTCTCCCCTCCACCACGGCTCTCGGGACAGTGGATTCCGCAGGCCGTGAAAAAGGTCTTAAAGCCGGAGCGAATGTCGTTATGCCGAACCTTTCTCCTGTGGAAGTCAGGAAAAAATACGCGCTTTACGACAACAAAATCTGCACCGGTGAGGAGAGCGCCCAATGCAGGGAATGCCTTGACAGAAGAATTGAATCCGCGGGCTACCGCACCGTGGTTTCACGCGGAGACATAAAAAGAAACTATTAATATTATATGGAAGAAGGTTTATCCATGGCTGTTTACAATCCCAAATCACTTCACGCCGAAGAATTCATCAATCACGAGGAAATACTTGAAACCATCGCTTACGCCGAAGCAAACAAAAACAACGTCGAGCTGATTGACAGTCTGCTCGAAAAGGCAAGGCCGAAGCCGAGCGGCAAAGGAGTTACCTGCGCAGGTCTGACTCACAGGGAGGCGGCGGTTCTGCTTGCCTGTGAAATACCGGAAAAAATCGAGGAAATGTATAAGCTCGCAAAGGAAATCAAGCTTGCTTTCTACGGCAACCGTATAGTAATGTTTGCCCCTCTTTATCTTTCAAACTACTGCGTTAACGGCTGTCTTTACTGCCCCTATCA
>JAFWRV010000044.1 GCA_017519685.1 Clostridia bacterium | reverse complement strand
GCCAGCCTCAAGAACAACTATGTCGCCGACAACAATGTCTTCGCTCTTAATTACCATGAGCTTGCCGTTGCGTATAACCTTGGAGGTCGCGGCGGATATTTCCTGAAGCGCCTCAATGGCTTTTTCGGCTTTTGACTCCTGATAAACACCGAGAATGGCGTTGATTATTACGACAACCATGATAATAACCACATCGGCATAGCCCTCATTGCCTCCGCTTACGGCGGCTGTTACGGCACTGATTACAGCGGCGACTATAAGTATGATTATCATCGGGTCTGCAAGCTGTGAGAGAAAACGTTTAAGCAATGAATCTTTCTTTCCCTCGGCAAGTTTGTTCTTGCCGTTTTCGGCAAGACGCTTTTCCGCTTCTTCCGGAATAAGACCGTTTTCCGAAGATTTAACTTCATTTAAAACGCTTTCCGTACTTTCCAGATAGTGCTTCATTAATTTCACTCCAAAAAATTTAATAAATAAGACCTCTAACACAGCCGGAAGCTATGTTAAAGGTCTTGCTGACATAATACTATGCTCCCCCGGCCAGTCATAAGACGGTTGTTGACCTTCGGGATACGCTACTCCCCTTTAACGAGGTACATATTACATTTATTTTACACTATAATACGCTAAATGTCAAATTCTTTTTTCACATTTGAATTCTCCGCTTTTGAGCTCATAAACCGAAGAGCCGTCCAGACGGTTGTGGGTGTTTTCGTCGTAACGGAAAACCCATCCGGCGGGAAGAACTATGTAACCGGTCGCTTTTTCCGGAGCGTCAATGACGAGAGTGACGGTATCGCCATCGCGTTTCCACTCGGTGCTGATTCTGCCGCACGGAGCGTCATAATGCGCCTTCGCGAATGAAAGCTGCTCTATGAAATCCGGTCTGATATCGAAATCATCGGGAGAAACGAATCTCGGATTAACGCTTATTCCGGCAACTTTCTGAATGAACCAGCTTGTTATATCTCCCATAAAATGATGATTGAGAGAGTCCGGCGCATCCCAATCTTCTTCGGGAAGGAAGCTTTCCGAAAGAGAGGTCAGTCCCCACCTTAAGAACATTCCGTATGACGGGAAATCATCACGGACTATCATCTTATATGCGAGAGAACCGTAACCGCCGTCGGAGAGCACGTGGAAAACCGTGCGGACTCCTATCATTCCGCAGTCAAAGTGATCGTCTTTTTCGTGAACGAGTTTTACAAGTACATCGATTGCCTGTTTCTTTTCACAGTCGTCAAACACACCGTAATAAATGCAGATTGCCTGGGATGTCTGGCAGCGTGAACGGACCGTCATTGTGCTGAAATCAATAAGATTTTTCCTGATTGCGTTTCTGAACGAGTTATAGAGAGACAGAGCGAAATCCTTCTGATATTCTAGGCCGAGCGCTTCAAAAAGATCGCAGGACTTTTTGCAGATGTACATGGAAATGACACTGTCTGTGACATAGAGGGGAGAGACGGGGTCTCCGGCTCCCTTGCCCGGCTGAAGCCAGTCACCGAGACCGATTGCTATCAGTCCGTCAGGTCTTCTCTGCTTTGAAATATAGTTGAGATAGCGTAAAATCGAGTCCGCGCATTCACGGGCGGGTTCAAGATCGCCCCTCATACGGTATATCTGCCAGCAAAGCTCGGTCAGTACATTGTCCCAGGCGGGACCGTTGCCCCACTGGAAGCCCCAGCCGCCTGTCGGGACTATTCCGGGCAGAGCGCCCGAGTCCGCCTGCGCTTTGCATATATTTCTCAGCCACTCGCGGTAGCTTTTTTCCGGAGTAAGTGTCAGCAGAACATGCTCCGCGGAAACCGCGGCGTCTCCTGTCCAGCCGTTCTTTTCACGGTGGGGACAGTCTGTCGGGAAATACCAGAAATTCGCGAGGTCGCTTGTTCTGCCCATTTTTCCGAGCGTGTTCATAACCTCATCGGAGCAGGAGAATGAGCCCCTCTCTCTGAGGTCGGAGTTTGCCGCGAGCAGAGTCAGGGTGTCTTCATTTATCTGCCCGCTTTCAAGGCCGAAAGCGACGGCGTAACGGCAGCCGAAGTAGCAGAATGACGGCTCGAAAATCTCCGTCCCTTCACCCTTGCAGATATAATATACTGCCTGGCAGTAGCCGTTGGGGGTGAATGACGCGATATTTCCGATATCGGGGGAGCCGTTTTGTTTTATCAACTCACCGAAAACAATATATATTTTCTGACCGGGTTTTCCCTGAATCTTCAGACGGCATATACCGGTTGTGTTGATGCCGAAATCAAACATTGTTCCCTTTGTGCCGAATTCGCTGAAATCAAACTGTGTTTCAAGCCGCATATTTTCACGGTTGTGAACTCTGATGTCAAGCTCGGTTTCTTTTATGCTTACGGGTTTGATTTCTTCTCTGATGACTATCGGATCGGTGTCGCACAGACGGAATTCGCCGCGCGGATTTTCCGCTTTCATTACCTTTGCCCAACCGCTGTCATCAAAGTTTACTTTATTCCAATCCGGAATAATAAGGCCGGCGTCAAAAAAGCATCCGCTTCTGATGTCGTCAAAGATAATGGGGGACGGACAGCATTTGAAAGTGTCGCCGATGTCGCCGCCGGTTTCGTTTCCGTCTTTGTCTGTAACGTCAAGGGACACCGCGAAGCACGGAGCGCCGCGGAATTTCGCAATATCAAAATCCCAGACTCTTCCGCCGGGGCAGTTTTTCATTCCGTTTCCGAGTATGATGCCGATGCAGTTTCTGCCCGGTTTCACAAGGGCGGAGATATCGTATCTGTCAAAATACACAATGTCATCCGGGTTGGATATATAGGGGGCAAGGAGTCCCTTTGTAATCTTTTCGCCGTTTATAAAGAGGTCATAGAATCCGAGTCCGGAAATTGTGATGTATGCTTTTTCAAAATCCGGAAAGTCATATTCCGTGCGTATGTAGGGAGCGTTGACGTGCTTTTCATAGGTGTTGTATTCTTCTGTCGCTTTATAGAATGAAGTCGGAAAATTCATCTGCTGTTCTCCTTTTCGGAAAGATTAAAAAGATAGTTTTCAAATTCGGGCAGCCACCAGAGGCCGTAACCCGCAAGTGTCGGATGAACGGGGTCTGCCATAAACAGATCATAATCTTCATCTGTTACGGCGTTCATTTTTTCGCTGTTCCAGAGGTCGATTATGTCAATGTTCCATTTTGCCCGAATTTCATAGAGCAGGTCAACCATTTTCGCGTAGTTTTCACTGTCATAACGCGTGCCGGTGTAGAATGCCGCGGGGCAGTTGAAGTTTTCTTTTGCGTAGGCAATTATGAATTCTATTGCTCCGGCAACGGTTGAGGTGTCAAAGTCATTTATGTTTCTGCTGTCAGATACTCCGCCTAAGGGAATATCCTTGTTCGCGTCATTTGTCGAAAGCTGACAGATAAAGCAGAAAACATCGTCGCTCTTTTCTATCTTCTTAAGCCGGGAAACATAGGAATTTTTGCCTGTATCTGCAAGAGTTGTTCCCGAGACGGCTTCTTTGACCGCCGTAATTCCGTCACGCCGTTCAAGAAAATCGACAAACGATTTTCCCAGCGCGGAATACCCTTCGGTCACCGATGAGCCGAGAAAAATCACTTTTTTACCTTTTACGGGGCTGTCTTCATTGACCTGCATCTTTTCGGGAAGGTATCGGGGAAGATTACCCTTTGAAAGTGAACCGCTTACCACCGTGAATATTCCTCCTCCCGCAACCGCAAGTATCAGCATAACGGCGGCTGTAATCAATATCTTCTTTTTCATACTGACCCCCTTTGATACATTTTATCAAATATAAAATATAAATTCAATAGATAAATGATATTGAAAAGTAACTTGCGGTATGATAATATAAATTATCGGCAAAAGCCGTAAATTGGAGGTGCAGATATGTCACAGCTTAAAATGTATTGGTTCCCCGGAACGCCCATTGAAGAATTTGAACTTCCCGAGGGTTATTCCGTTTCAAATTACAGGAATATTTCCGACCGCGACGCCTGGGTGGAAATCTGCCGCAACGGTCTTATAGGCGAAGGCCATGACGGATATATCGCGTTCGGAAACGACATAGCATCGAGAGAGGATATCGATCCTGAAAGAGATATGTTTTTCCTCGATTATCACGGCGAGCATATCGGCTCCGTTACCGCCTTTGTTCAGAAGGAGAGTAACACGGGCGACGTTCATATGGTAGCAATACGCACCGACTTCAGGGGAAAGGGACTCGCGAAATATCTGAATATGATTGCTCTCAAGCATCTGAGCAAGAGCGATGTGAAATTCGTTCATCTGACTACTGATGAATGGCGTAAATCCGCGGTAACCGGTTATATCAAAGCCGGATTCAAGCCGGTGGAATATGACATCGGTATGGAGGACCGCTGGCAGGCGGTGCTTGAGGAAAGAAACATCGACAGTATAGATATGTACTATGAAGACGGTACTTTCTATAAGAAAATATACAGAAAATCACTTGACAATAAAAAAGTGAAATTCGGTGTCCTCGGCGCAGGCAGAGGCACCACGATGATGGAATACTGCGCGAATAACGATAACGCCGAGCTTGTCGCAATCTGCGATTTCTATGAGCCGGCGCTCAATGAGAAAAAAGAGCAGTTCGGCGAGGAGAATATATCGTACTATACCGATTATGATAAATTCCTTGAGCACGATATGGATGTTGTCGTTCTTGCGAACTACGCCAATGAGCACGCGCCGTTCGCGATTAAGGCAATGAAGAAGGGCAAGCATGTTCTTTCGGAGGTTCTTCCCTGCCAGAATATGAAGGAAGCGGTAGAACTGATTGAAACGGTTGAGGAAACCGGTCTCATTTATGCTTACGGGGAAAACTGCTGCTTTATGCCCTCCACCAAGAAGATGAGAAAGATGTTCCTTGACGGCAGTCTCGGTACATTTGAATACGGTGAAGGCGAGTATATGCATAACTGCGAGCCTATCTGGCACTGGATAACAAGAGGTGAAAAGGATCACTGGAGAAACCTGATGAGCGCGTTCTATTACTGCACTCACTCAACAGGTCCGCTGATTCATATCAGCGGACAGAGGCCGGTTAAGGTCACCGGATTTGAGCTTCCGTTCAATGACAGAATGTGGCGTATGGGAGCAAGGGCAGGCGGTATGGCAGTTGAGTTGATTACGCTTGAAAGCGGAGCGGTAGTCAAGAGCCTTCACGGCGTGGGTCCGTCAAAGAGCAATACCTGGTTCTCCGTTTACGGCTCCAGAGGACGCCTTGAGAGCGCCAGGGAGGATGATACCGCGCACAACGGAGTAAGAACCCTCTATGAAAATCTCGACAGATACGACGGCGAAAACAGAGGCGAAGCGCACGAGATATCAACAAGCGACGATCTGAGTTCAAAGAGCGGAGTCGAGAACCACGACGGAGCGGATTTCTATGTTATGTATAATCTGATTCAGCGTGTCAGAGGAAATCTCAACGCCGATGTTATAGACGTTTACGAAGCGATGGATATGTTCCTGCCCGGATATTTCGGTTATCTCAGTGTCCTTGAGGGCGGAGTGCCGATGGATATTCCCAATCTCAGAAACAAGGAAGAACGCGACAAGTGGAGAAATGATACCAGATGCACAGACCCCAAGGAAACCGGTTATGAAAAGATACCGAGTTACTCCAAAGGCGAGGTTGACATACCCGATGAGCACTATGAGAGACTCAGAAAACTGTGGGAAAACAAAGTAAAATTCAACGACAGAATACATCTTGAGAGAAATAAATGAAATACTATCTCGGAATGGATATCGGCGGCACAAAATGCGCGGTTGTTCTGAGCGATGAAAGCGCCGCTGAAATAAAAGATAAAATCAGGTTTGATACCTGCGTTTCAAGAGGTTACCGGGCGATAATCGACGAGCTTGTTTCCTCCGCCGAAACGCTTATGAGAAGAAACGGGCTTGAAAGCAAGGATTTTCACGCCTGCGGAATAAGCTGCGGCGGTCCTCTTGACAGTGACAGAGGGATAATAATGCGCCCTCCCAATCTTCCGGATTGGGACAATGTTCCGCTGGCAGATATTGTGAGCGGTCGGCTCGGAATAAAATGCAAAGTCAGAAATGATGCCGACGCCTGCGCTATTGCGGAATGGCAGTTCGGCGCGGGCAGGGGAATAAACAATCTGATATTCCTGACCTTCGGAACCGGTATGGGAGCGGGACTTATACTTAACGGCAGACCCTATTCCGGCGAAAGCGGAACGGCGGGAGAAGCCGGGCACATCCGTCTGACACCGACAGGCCCCGTCGGCTACGGCAAATCCGGTTCCTTTGAGGGTTACTGTTCGGGCGGCGGAATTGTCAATCTCACGAGGCTGATGCTCAAAGATTACAGCGGAGAAACCGCAGTCGATACAGATAACCTTTCCGCAAAATCTGTCGCCGCGGCGGCGGATAACGGCGATGAGTTTGCTCAGTCCGTTTATAAAGAATGCGGCAGACAGCTCGGCAGGGGACTTTCAATTCTGATTGATTTGATTAATCCCGGAATGATTGTTATCGGCAGTATTTATCAGAGGTCGTCTCATCTTATGAAGGATGAGATGATGAAAGCAATAAAAGAAGAAGCCCTCGATGTCAACGCGGCCGCCTGTAAAATTGTTCCGGCTGCTCTCGGAGAAGAAATCGGCGATTTTGCCGCGATAGGAATCGCAAAAGAATACACGGAGGCGGAAGGTCTTGAATAATCATTTCGAAAATCTTTTAAAGCGTTATCCCGCTCTTTCGGAATGCGGAGAGGATATAAAAAAAGCGTATAATCTTCTAGAAAAATGCTATGATAATTCCGGCAAACTTCTCTGCTGCGGAAACGGCGGAAGCAGCGCCGACTGCGACCATCTGGTCGGAGAGCTTATGAAGGGCTTTATGAAAAAAAGACCTCTTTCGGCGGAAGAAAAAAACAGATTTTCCGACCCTTTCATATCCGGCGGACTTCAGAAAGGTCTTCCCGCGATTTCTCTGACGACCCAGTCGGGGCTGATGACAGCGTTTGAAAACGACTGCGAGCCGTCACTTGTGTTTGCTCAGCAGGTTTATGCTCTGGCTGATGAAAATGATTTGCTCTTCGCTTTTTCAACCTCAGGCAACTCAAAAAATGTTGTTTACGCGATAGAAGCGGCAAGCGCGAAAGGAATCAATTCCGTTGCCGTTACCGGGAAAACCGATAGCGCGTGCAGCGAACGCGCGACTGTCTGCATTCGGCTTCCCGAAAACGAAACATATAAAATACAGGAACTTACCCTTCCTGTTTATCACTGTCTTGCGGCAATGATTGAAGATAAATATTTTGATAAGTAAAGGAGTAAGAATATGAATATTCCGCGCGCTGAATTTCCCAATCCCCAGTTTGAGAGAAAGGACTGGCTCTGCCTTAACGGACAGTGGGATTTTGAATTTGACCCCGGCAACTCTCTTCTTGATCAGGGCATACTTGAAAGAGATTCTTTCACAAGGGAAATAACGGTTCCGTTCTGCCCCGAAAGCGAACTGTCCGGCATAG
>JAFWRV010000043.1 GCA_017519685.1 Clostridia bacterium | reverse complement strand
CCTTGTTTCCGTTCGAATCATAGCAATAAAGCTCAACTGAGATTTCCTTACCGGTTCCGGTGTTCTTATCATCCAGTTTAAAGAAGACTGAACCGTAATTCTGTTCCTGTTCTTTAAAGATGGATTCAACTACCGGCTGACCTGCGTCATTGACATTATCAACGACATAAACGTAGTTAACTGTCTTTGAGTCGCTGATATCCTTATACGAAAGAGTAGGCGCGACACCGGACTGTCTGTAAGCCGCGACGAGCGTGTTGATAAAGAGCTTCGCCTCAACCTCTGAGAACTGGTTGGTATGACCGGCTCCGGTATAAGTCAGATTCTTACGGCTGAAGATATAATAGGCGTTTGCCGCGTTGTTTCTGATTCCGGTTGATTTTTTGGTCGATGAATTGTAATTGTAATATTGACCGCCGCTCAGAGCGTACCAGACCGTGATATCGTCGCCGTTCATATTGCACTGATAGACCTGCTCGTGAGTCTGGTTGATATCCCAGGTCTCATTCATGCCTTCGGTATGAAGATTCGGTACGTCGATATCATAAGGATATCTGGTTATCTTACCGCTGTTTATCTGGGTAATCTTGTTGGTTTTATAGGTATTACCCCAGCCGTTTGCATCATAAGCCGCCTTAAGGAATGTTGTCGGATATAACTGGGAACCGGATTTGCTCGGGTCACTGTATCTGGTTATTGTATAATCGGTGAAGCCCTGAGTATATCTGTCATAGCTTGTTCCGACAATAACGCCGTCCTTATCCAGCTTATTCTGACCCATATAGACTTTGGTATTAGTGTTTTTAACCGGTCTGTAATCCTGCAGTCCGAGTTCGGCGTTGATAGTCTGCTTCTCAAGGTGATAGTAATTATCGGTAAAGTTTGGGTGTTCCGCGGTGTTAGTATCGCTGTTTCTCGGATATGTTTCAGCGGTGCCGGGAACCCATGCGATGGAGTGATTGTGAGTCAGACCGGTTCCTTCATCTGTATAACTCAGCATGTTTTTGATTGACAGCAGGTTTTCTCCGTGGCTGTCTTTCGCGTACTGATAATCATAGATGTAGTTATACATGTGCGCTCTGCCGAGGGCTTTTCCGTAGGGGTCATAGTCAACGAATCTTGAACTTTCGTTATTGGGATCCTTGCCGTTGGCTATCGCGTTTGCTCTGTGCTTGATGGCGTAGGTGATACCGTAACGGTCAAGACCGAGCACCTCACGCAGAATCATATTGTTCCAGTAACCCTGCTTGACCTGTGACTGGGCAAGATTTGAATTGGTCGTATCAAAGTAGCTGATATTGAATGTATCATTGATCCAGGTCATAATCTTGTTCCAGGCGTTAAGGGCGCTGCCGGCGAGGTCGTTGATGAAGTAGTTGACGAATACGCAGGAGTTGTTGGTTGTATCGTGGCAGAAGAGCGTCGCTCTGCCGCTGGCGATATAGTCCTCAACCGCGAGCGAGGATTTAAGTTCAAATCCTTCATTGTATTTGACAACGCCGCCCATAACGTTAAGAATATCGCTCGGAAGTTTGCCCCAGGAGTCGCCGAATCCGAGTATCAGCATGTTATAGGGAGCAAATTTCTCATAAGTCGCGTCATCCCTGAGGAAATACTGGTTCATCTCCCAGATATTCCAGCAGGCAATGTCAATCTTGATATCGCCGTTATTGACATTGAAGCCGAGATGGTAAAGTCCGTCGTTTCCGATTCCGTCGCTGCCGACTCCGAGCTCCTCGTTGGTAAGCCGCCTTAGACCGTCAAGATTGCTGAAGACATCGCTTTCAAAAACGCACCCGATATATTCGTTTTCAGACCAGATGTTTTCCGTAATGTTCTTTTCACCGGATGAAAGCTTGATCTTTGTTCCGATTATGTCTGAAATCTTGCGGTACTCGTGTGACCATGAACCGGGCAGAATCATCAGCGCGTTTATCATAATGGCGTCATCCGCGCTTGGCTTGATGTAGGAGAATCCTTCGTATGAGGTGTGACCGGCTATTTTTCCCTGTTTCGGATTCTGCTCGGTTACAAGCAGCTTCCATGGTATGATACCTTTATATTTGTCGGTAAATGTCTTTTCATAATGATGAATATGCTTTTCTGTACCGGCAGGTGAAACCGTGGAAACTTCAAGATCCGGTTTTACATATTCTTCCTTTTCATCAGCCGTGAATTTACCGTCGGCGTTGGAATCAATATAAAGCTCCGCCTTGTATCTTGCCTGACCGGGGTCGGGATTTGTTTTGTCATAAATGCAGAATGCGATATCAAGCTTTCTGCCGGGAAGCTGAGTAGGATACTCAATGCTGCCGAGATTTGTTATCTCAAGAGACGGTTTTGCGATTGCAAGAGACTGGGAAAGTGTGGTTGATGTGGTAGCAGCGGTAACATACTTCTGTTCATCCTGGCTGAACACATTGGGCTTTGCGTAGAATGTGCTCGAAAGGAATCTCCACATATATGAGCAGTTATCAAATTTGCTCGGATAAAGCTCAGCTTCGAGATCAATCGGTACCGCGGTGGAAGGTTCCGGAGTCCAGTTGAATTTGGGAAGGTAGTAGCATACCATTTCATTCTTATACTCACCTTTCCCCATTCGCTTATTTCCAAATTATCTTTAGTTAAGGCCGCACTTGTTTCCGTATTGTTTTTGAAACCGTGAATACATAAAGTCTGATGATTGCTCGGTTCCGTCTTAAGATACAAATATGAATTTTCGGGAATTATTCTTTGAGGAACTGCACCGGAATTATATCCGTAACGGAGAGCGGGATCTGCGCTTCTCCATTTAAACCATGTATACTTCTCAAAATACAGCATGATATCTATAAACTTCGGACTGGTTATATGCTTATATTCAGGGTGATCATGCCCCCAGGAATCTTTTCCTTCATAATAATAATCATAATCTTCGCCGGGGACTTGAAGGTTTCCGTT
>JAFWRV010000380.1 GCA_017519685.1 Clostridia bacterium | reverse complement strand
TGAGGATAATCATGCTCAAATTTCGGAGCGTCAAACAGTTTCCCGTCCTTATCAAGATCAACAAGAATCATCGGGTCGGCTTTTTTGACGAAGACACCGCCGTAAGGAGTGTTATCGGTCATATTACCTTTGCCGTCAACAAGCTGAACAAACGGAAGGTCGTAGTTTCTGCCGATACGGGCATCGTCTTCACCGAAAGCCGGCGCGATATGAACTATGCCTGTACCGTCTGACATCGTAACATAGTTGTCAACGGTGACAAAATGCGCCTTTTTATTCTGCTTCTTCGCGATTTCGCCGGCAACGGCAAAAAGAGGTTCATATTCTTTGCCTTCAAGGTCTTTGCCGACATATTCTTCAAGAATTTCGTATGCTTTTACGCCGTTTTCTTCATCGGCAAGCTTGCCGAGAACGGTATCAAGCAGCGCCTTTGCCATATAGTAAGTATATCCGTCCGCCGCCTTGACTTTGCAGTATGTCTCATCGGGATTTACGCAAAGAGCGGTATTTGAAGGCAGAGTCCAGGGAGTTGTGGTCCACGCGAGAAAATACGCGTCCTCACCTATAACCTTGAAACGGACAACCGCCGAGCGTTCCTTGACTGTCTTATATCCCTGAGCAACCTCGTGAGATGAAAGAGGAGTACCGCATCTCGGACAATAAGGTACAATTTTGAATCCTTTATATAAAAGACCTTTTTTCCAGATTTCTTTAAGCGACCACCACTCCGATTCTATAAAATCATTGTGGTAAGTAACATAGGGATTATCCATATCCGCCCAGAAACCGACGGTTCCGGAAAAGTCCTCCCACATGCCCTTATATTTCCAGACGCTCTCTTTGCAAAGCTTTATAAACGGCTCAAGTCCGTATTCCTCAATCTGCTCTTTACCGTTGATACCGAGCTGCTTTTCAACCTCAAGCTCAACGGGAAGACCGTGAGTGTCCCAGCCTGCTTTACGGGGAACAAACTCCCCTTTCATTGTGTGATATCTCGGAATCATATCCTTGATAACCCTTGTCAGCACATGACCGATGTGCGGCTTTCCGTTAGCGGTGGGAGGGCCGTCATAAAAGGTATAAGTCGGGCATCCTTCCCTGATTTTCATACTTTTTTCAAAAATATCATTCTTCTTCCAGAAGTCAAGCACAGCTTTTTCTCTGGTTACGAAATCAAAATTTGAAGAAACTTTCTCATACATATTTATATCCTCCGAAGTTAAATTACATGTTGATTGATATTCTGCCAGACAAAACCAACATCCGGTCCGACGTGAACAAAGGTATCAGGAACATTGTTGTCAAGCGACCCGACCTCTCTGAAACCGTTTTTGGTCATACAGCCGCAGAAAAGCTCCGCCATTTCATTATCTTTGAAAGTGATATGAGATACAAGTCTGAACTGTTTTCTGCTTCTCAGACTTTCTTCCGATTCATAGCCGACCACAAAACCGGTACACCACCAGTAATAGTCATATGGTCTTTTGAAAATCGGCCGGTAATTTCCGTTTTTATCTTCATCCCAGATGAAACACATTTCCATCTTGAGCCAGTCACCTTTATCCGCGCACTCGTATCCGCCGGTACTGCCGGTTTTTCTCGTGTAAACACCGATTTCGCTGCCGACAAAATAAAAGCCGTACTGCCCTTTCCAGAACTGAATGAGCCATTCCTTGCCGCCGTAAGTAAAGGTATTTCTCACGGTATCGTAATACATAGCGGATATAACGGCGAGTCTGTCATAGATTTCCCCGTAACCGAAACCTTTCTGCCAGGCATTCTTGTCATCGGTATAATAATAGTTTCCGTCGGGATCATATTTATATGACGCAAGAGACGCTTTGTCAAAATCAATTCTTGATTTCGGCGGAATATACTTCGGCGTTTTAGGCATTGAAAAGACCTTGCTGAACGCCTCGTTGAATGTTGTGGCAATCACAGTTGTTGACGCCTTGGATGTTATCTGAGTAACAGCGGAAGTAACTTTATCGGTTACTTTTGTCATCAGAGAAGAATCAGAAACCTCAGTCGTGGTAACAGCAGTAACAAAAGAAGAAGAAGAGGTTTCCGTTGTTGAAAGAACCGAAGTTGTGCTTTCGGCTGTTGTTTCGGAAACTTCATCGGTATAAGAAATCTCGGCGGCGGTATAGTCCTCTGTAATTAAAGACTCCTCAGAGTAATCCGAAGCCGGCAGATAAGAACTGTCTTCAGCGGGAACGGTTCCGGAGCCGCTTCTGAGTCTGATACCGAGAACAGCCGCGACGCATACAACAGCGGCGGCAAAACACGAAACTGCGATTGTTAGTGTTTTCTTCATACAGACCTCCTGTTCAATTGAAAGGATATTCCCTTACAAAAGCATTGACAAACAGCGGACCCATATCAATGGCCGTCAGAACGGTTTTTCCGTTTTTCTCAATGAAGGTCATTCCTTCACCTTCGCTGCCTTTTGTAAGGTTTCTGTCTAGATATTTTGAAACAGCACCGCTGTTTATATCGATTTTATAAATTGCCTGAGTTTCGTCATTGGTTGCCGCGTAGAGAATCCCGTTTCTGAACTCAGCGCCCTGAATGGAAGGAACACTTTCGGAAAGAGTAACGGTATTGACGAGTTTCATTTCATTTGAAGTATCAAAAGCGAAAAGAACTTCGGGCGTCTTTGAGTGATCGGCGCAATAAAGCAAACCTGTTGAGCTGTCAACGGCAACCCACGGAAGTCCTCTCGTTATCATATCGGGATTCATTAAATAATATTCTTCAAGCTGAAGTGTTTCAGCCGAATAAACACCGACAACCGGATATTTCCAGACTTTACTGTCTTCAAGGCCGGCGTAAATCTTTCCGTTATAATAACTGATACCGCCTATATGTTTAATACCGTAGTTACTGCCGATTTCATCGGGAATAGCAGTTAAATTATAATTAATAAGAGTTCTTGAATCATCGCCGGTATGAATAAGCGATGTTTTACAGGAAAAGAAAAATCCTTCGCCGTCGGAGGTAATTCCCTGCGAACGGAAATAAGCTCCGATACCCGCGACATTGGTCCTGTTTTCATCGGTTCGTTTTCCGGATGAGAGCGCATCAACTCCGTATGTCAGAGCCGATAAAGGTAAAAATATAAAAGCCAGAATCAATGACAGCATTTTATTTGAAAATGCCGTAAAACTGCTCATAAAACTCCACCTTAATTAATAATCGTCAATATTTT
>JAFWRV010000379.1 GCA_017519685.1 Clostridia bacterium | reverse complement strand
GTGCTCGTGGGCGGGTTCGGCTTCTGTCGGGGTCGGCTCTGTGGGTGTGGGTTCTGTGGGAGTCGGTTCTGTCGGAGTCGGCTCTGTGGGAGTCGGCTCTGTCGGTGTAGGTTCCGTGGGAGTCGGCTCTGTCGGTGTGGGCTCTTCGGGTTCGGGAATCGCTTCAAACAGAGCTGTGATTGTCAGGTCTCCGGCAGGCATTGTTTCGGGGATTTCCTCATCCCAGCCAATAAAATTGAATCCGTCTTTGACCGGATTGGCAGGTTTTTCGACAGGAGCGCCGAAATTGTATTTTACCTCTGTTTCATTGCCGTCGATAACATAAGTAATGGTATATTCATTCGGTGTATATGCCGCGTTTACGGTGATATCTTCCGCGCCGAGTGTGTATTCTTCCCACACGCCCGTGTTGCCTTCTTTGAAGGGTACTTCGGGCTCGGTGATACTGTCGGTGTCGATTGTGAATGTGACCTCGTCAACAGTTTTGCCGTCCGCGATAAATGTTGCCGTGTATTTTTTGCGGTGCTCCGCTATATCGTTTTCAAGCTTAGAAACGATTGCGTCAACAGTAGCTTTGTTTTCATCAAGAGTTTTGCTTTCATCGTACGCGAGAGCGTCAATTTCATCCTTCGCGGTTTTGATGAGCGCCTGAATCTCTTCGCTGTCGCCGTCGTGAGCCAGACCGTCCGCAGTCTCTTTTGCCTCTTCTTTATAGTGTCCGAAGTCCTCTTCGTCGGTCAGGGTATCCATAACGGCAAAATCGCTTAAATTATCGGTCCAGAAGGCTGCAAATTTTTTAATCGTTTCTCCTTCCGCGGGCTGATAATCTTTATCGGCGGTGCGGATAAAATTGCCATCGGCATCGTAAACCCTGTATTCGATTCTGTCGGCGAATACGAGGTCGTCATAGATATTCACATCGAGCGTCTTTAGCTCATCCTCATCCCAGTCATCGGGAATTTCAATCAGAATTCTGACATAATCGGTGAAAAGGCCGGGAATCCGGTTACCCTGCGTATCCTTCAGGGAAACGCTGACATTCAGAGCGTCTTCAACATTATAATCGCCGTCATAATATCTGCCCGGATCGGCGGCGATGCCGTCAATCGAGATTTCCGCATCATCGGGAATGACTCCGAGCGGATCCTGGATAATCACTTCCGCGGATAAATCGCCGGCGACTGAAACCGCGTTCAGGCTTCTTGTTTCGCCCGAATCGCTGATTATCTCTCCGCCCGGATATTTATACGGCGAGGTATCTTTGAGAAGATACATGCCGTCTTCTTCGATTTCTCCGCAGACGGAGCAGGGACCGCCTTTAAGGCCGAGAGCTTCACCGGTTGCTTCCTGAATTACGCTTTTATGGTTGATATCAACCTTCAGCGGAATACATATAACCTGGGCTGTCGACTCGGGACCCGGGTCCGTCACACCTTCTGTAGTGAAAATCCAGTCAGTACCAGATAGTATATCATCATCGGCAAAACCGTCATCAAAAGCGCCTTTTGCATTATATATAAAAACATTTTCTGCCGGAAGCTGTTGTGACATGTCATAATAATACTTGCCTCTGCTTATTACATCGAAAACCATAACGGGTGAGTCGCTGCCGCTTACGGTAAACGGAGAAAAGTAATCAGCAGGTATTTCTCCGTCATGTCCTGCCCGGTTAGTATATACTGCCCAGCAAGCGGATTCGGGAACCGCCCTGTAGCCCTCGCCGGACGGAGTTTTGACGACGGGCAGCATTTCATCGGTAATTTCCGTTCCGCAGTCGATTTTATCAGCTTTTAAAATTATATTATCGAGATAAATCGGATTCTCTCCCGGCTGAAGATCGCGCTGAGCAGTGAAAGAAAGATAAAGTTCCTCATCGTTTTCGAGCCATTCCGCTGAAGGAAGGACGATTGAATCCGCGCTCTCCGAGGCGGTTACGGCATCGGTCGCGGACTGAACTCCGGATAGGAAAATCACGGAGCCGCCGCGGTTGCTGAGAACATATCCGTCCTCGAGAGTAATCTCAACGCTGAGTTCACCCGATGCGGGCGCGCTGACAACATTCTCCGCCGGAGCGTAGTCAAAAGGAGAAGGGTTATATTCGAGAAGCTCGACCCCGTTTACTCTGACTGAGGTCACGGCCTCGTGATAGCTCTTATCGCGCCAGCCGACTATCAGAAATTCATTCCCGCTTTCCGCGCCGGAAGAGCCGGAGTTCTTGACCGGAGCGCTGTTTCCAGCGGCAAAAATCCTGCCGGGAATAAGCGCGGTCAGCAGAGCCAGCGCGAGAGCGAAGCACAGAAGTTTAATATATTTTTTCATATAATTATCTCCCGATTTCAATTAAAGATAATACCGGTTTCGCTTACATAAGGGCGTAAAACGCATCATAATAGCGCTCGCCGTCGGGAGTATCGGTTCCGCAGATATTGACTACAAGGCCCATCTGAATAAGATCATAACGCTCATTATTCTCATCATAATTATAATCATGCCATCTTGCGACAAGCTTATCCCTAGGTATGAAAGTATAATTGCCGCCTGTTGAGGGATCCATGAAGTAGATACAAGGCTCCACTGTGCTGTCATAACTGCCGGATTCGGTATATCCGACTGCAACCACATAGTGGCCGCATTCCCATTCGTCGCTGTAGTCAAGGTTCATGCTGTATTCCTCATTTTCATCCCAGTTCCAGGCCTGAATATCGCAGATAACGGGATGACCCTGCTTAAGCTCGTTGATTAAATCAGAAACTGTCATATGCTCTTTTTTGGTAACTTCAAACCACTGCTTATCGGAATCATCAAGGCGCACGGAATTGAGATAATCGACAATGCTGTGCCAACTGGTTCCGTTTTCCTCCGAAGAGCCGAGGGCCCGGGCGAGATTATCCTCTCTTATATCAAATTCATATTTTGTATAACGCAGAATCGACTGAACGCAGGCAACGCCGGAGTTGTAATTATGTGCCATTCTGTATATCGGAACTCTCATAAGCTTTCTGGGATGGGAATGGCGCTGGAAGATAACCTTATTGAACGAATAGAATTCTTCCCAATCGCCAAATTGGCTCTGGGCTGAGCCGTTAATCGCAAGCACACTGCCCGCAACCAGAGCGCAGACCATAATCGCCGCAATAATTTTTTTAAGTTTACTCATAATGATTCCTCCTGAATTTTTTTGTAATTGCTTACTTATTAATTTTAACATAATGATATTGTTAAACACAATAATCATTTTAAACGGTTTACGGCAGATACTGTAAGTTGCGCAGGCGAAACCGATGCGGTTTGCATTCTACCGGAAATATCATTAAGAAATAATTATAATTCTATAAAAATGGCTGTCCAAATTCCGTTTAACAGATTCGGACAGCCGTAGAAATTAATTACTGCTTTGCGCCGGCATCAAATTTTTCAAGAACTTTGACGCTGACTGCGAAACAATCGGCAATTCCTTCAAGATTGAGATTATCATAGGAATCTTTTCTTGTGTGGTAGTAGCTCTCAAGTTTATGATTAAGACCGGTTATACCTGTTGATCTCATTCCTGCCTGTGAGAAAGCAGCGTTATCAGTCGCGCCGCCGAGGGGAGGAACCATACCCTTATTGCAGACAATACCGAGTTCCTGAGCGCTCTCAAGGAAGAGATCGGATACGTCTTTATCAGCTTTAACGGTTCCGTTGAGGTCACGGTAGTTAACAAGGAGATATTTCGGATCGTGGATTGTATCGTATGAATAAATGAAAGTCGGAACATCGTCAAAGTCGTGAGGATGGGCTTCGCACCAGGCTTTTGAGCCGCGGAGACCTGCTTCTTCCGAACCGGTAAGGCAAACACAGATTTCGGTGTTTTCAAGCTGAATGTCTTCATCCTTGAGCGCCTTGAGAATAGCAATTCCCATATAGCAGCCGGTAAGATTGTCGTTTGCTCCGTCAACAATTCTTCTGTAATTTACCATAAAGTAAAGACCGATAAGAAACGGAGTAAAGAAAAGTCCCCAGAGTCCGACATGGAAAATGGTTGAAAGATCCTGACCGCCGATTGCTTTAATAAATGCAATCAATGAAATTACGCAATAGAAAACAGCGCCGACAGCGCAGAGAATCGCGTGACTTTCAAAACCGACACCGCCGAGAGCGTAGTTAACGGGCCATTCCCACGCAGCATCGGGGTGACCGTTAAATACGATTCTTCTTTTGACTTCACCGGTGGGCTTTTTATAAGCTGTTACGTTGTGGCCTTCTTTTTCTTTAAATAAAAAGTCAACGGCTTTTTTATAAAGACCGAACTGAAGGAGCGCAAGTAAAAGGCCGAAAATAATCAGAATGATACTGATAATCGGGAAAATTTTTGAAAGTGTTCCGCCGATACCGACTCCGAGAAGGAAAAACAGAATGGCAAGTAAAACACAGGAAATTGTGATGAAAATCCAGCCGAAGAATGATCTCGGGTTTTCCTTGAATGATTCAACTTCAACCCTGTCACATCCGAGTCTTTTCATTACATCGCCCATATAAACGCATGCCTGTTCTTCACCTTTTGAACCGGGCTCGCGTTTTTCGAGTTTAGTGCATATATATCTGATTTCCTGATATATATACTTTGCGTAACCTGATTTTTTTTCAATGATTTTCGATAAATCCATTAAAAAACCTCCTTGAAAAATTTTCTATATCATTATCTAACAATTTCACTGATTAGTCAAGCAATTTTTATATAATATTTCTGTATATTGACTTTTTTATATGCAGAATATATAATTTTAATCCGGAGATGATATATATGAAGAAAAAATCCGACCGGCTTACAGTCGGTGAAATATCAACATATTCGCTCGGCGCTCTCGGCAAAGAAGTCAGCAATAACTGCATAAATACATTCTTTCTCGTTTACCTTTGCGTTTATATGCATCTTAATCCTCTTTATATGTCAATTGCCTTTGTTCTTGCCAAAGTCTGGGACGCCGTTAATGATCCGATGCTCGCCGCTCTCGTCAATAATTCAAAAAAGACAAAGATCGGAAGATACAGACCGTTTATTCTGCTCGGCTCAATATTAAACGGCATTGTTATCGTCTTTATGTTTTATCCTTTGCATACTTCGGCGGAGGGATTAAGATATTTATATTATATAGTTCTTTATGTTTTGTGGGGAATGAGTTATACCGTTCTTGACGTTCCGTTCTGGGCGATGCTGCCGACAGTTGCCAACACGACAGATGAAAGAAATAAGATTTCTTCATTTGTAAAGCTTGTCGGAGGATTCGGCGGTTTCACTATCAATACAATCGGAACATCGTTTGTTCTGCCGAAATTTGCGGCATACGGTATGGAAAAAGCGTATTTTATTCTCGGAATAATTGCGTCTGTTGTCATGGTGCTTTTTGTTTCGGTAATGGTAATCGGAAACAGTGAAAAATATGAAATTCCTCATAATCAGGTCAGCTTGTCATATATACTGGGTTTGTTTAAGAAAAATGACCAGCTGCGTTCCTATGCAATAACTTTTGTTCTGTATAATATCGGATATTTTATTGCGTTTAATCAGATTCTTTATCTGTTTGTTTACTGCTATGAAAACGGAGCGGATTTTCTTGCTTCAAATTACAGTTTTACTCTGTTCTGGATAATAGCGTGTACCGGTCAGGGACTTGCAATGATTTTTTATACCTGGATAACAAGAAAAATTCCGCGCGAAAAACTTTACGGTGCGTCATACTTGTTTATGACTGTTTCAATGGTGCTTTTATTCCTTGTTTTCTTCTTCCTCAAACCGGGAAAGGAATATCATTTGCTTAATTCCGTTTTCGTTTCTCTTGCAGGGTCGCTGATGATGCTTGCCGCCGGAATTATGCAGATAGGTTCGACGGTGATGATTGCGGATGTTGTAGATTACGGCGAGTGGAAATACGGTGAAAGAGGAGATACCGTAATATTCAGCGTGCAGACCCTTCTGATGAAATTTGCAGGCGCTGTAAGCTCTATGATTCTCGGCATAGGAATATCCGTTGCCGGTCTTCCGAATGTCAGGGAATACTTTAATGAAAATGTCGGAAAGACCGTTCAGGTGTTTGTCGATAATGCGGGCAACCAGATTGACGCCGCGGCAATGATTAACGGAAACTCGCTGACTGTTTTGAGAGTATTTATGTTTCTTACCCCCATACCGCTGCTGATAGCCGGATATATTACTTATAAGAAAAAATATTGGCTTTACGGTGAAAAATATGAAAACATCAAGGCGGAAATAGACGCCAGAAGAAAAGAAGCCAATTCAGACGGAGAAAGAAATGGATAAAACAGAATATCGGAATCTTATCAAAACAATCAATTATCATATGGATTTATATTATAATCAGGATAAATCTGAAATCAGCGATTATGAATATGATAATCTGATGCAGCAATTAAAGCAGGCGGAAAAAGAGCATCCCGAGTGGGTAACTCCCGATTCACCGACTCAGAAAATCGGAGGAATCGCAAAAAGAGAAGCCGGAGTTAAAATCACTCATGATGTTCCGATGCTTTCCATTGAAGATGTGTTTTCAAAAGAAGATGTGATTGCCTGGGTGGATAAAGTAAAATCTCTTCATCCGGACTGTTCTTTTTCTGTTGAAACAAAAATTGACGGATTATCCGCTACATTGCGTTACAGAAAAGAAAACGACGGCAAACTGCATCTGTATCTTTGTGAAACAAGAGGTGACGGCCTTATAGGTGAGGATGTCACGGCAAATGCAATGGTCATTCCCGATATACCGAAAACTATCGACCTGCCTTTTGATTCGCTTCAGCTTCGCGGCGAAATATATATGACTCATTCCGATTTTGAAAGATTCAATGAAAGCCGCGAGCGTGAAGGCAAGAAAACCGCGGCAAATCCGAGAAATCTCGCCGCCGGTACTTTAAGACAGCTTGACCCTACGGTTACTGCTGAGAGAGGCCTGAAAATATTTGTTTTCAATGTACAGCAGGGCGCGGCCAATCTCTCTTTATCTCACTCTGAATGTCTTGATATCTTAAAAGAAAAGAATGTTCCGGTTGTATATCACAAGAGATGCTTTACTGCAGATGAGATTATTTCGGTTATTGATGAAATTGCCGAAATGAGAAGTGATTTTGAGTTTGACATTGACGGCGCTGTCATTAAAATCAATGAAATTAATTTCAGAGATGATTTTCCCCAGGGGAGTAAATATTCAAGCGGCCATATTGCTTACAAATATCCTCCCGAAGAAAGAGTTGTGGTTATCGACGATATAATTGTTGATGTCGGAAGAACAGGAAAACTGACTTTTACCGGAGTTTTTCACGATAAAGAAACAGGTAAGCCCGCGCGTCTTTGCGGAACATCGGTTTCAAGAGCAACTCTTCATAATCAGGATTATATCAATGAAATGAAAATCGGTATCGGAGGTTCATACTTATTATTCAAAAGCGGTGAAATTATACCGAAATTAAACGGATGCGTTGATGAACCTGAGAATATCTTCAAAGCTCCCGTATTCTGTCCGGTCTGCGGCTCTGTTCTTGTCAGGGAAGATGACACGGCGGATATAAGATGTATCAATCCCGCGTGTCACGCTCAGCTTTCAAGGACAATCGCTTATTTCGCGTCTATTGACTGCATGAATATCATCGGATTCGGTGAGAATATAGTTGACGCGCTTGTCAAAGACGGTTATCTTAACAGTTACGCCGATATTTATTATCTTAAAAATCACAGAGACGAATTGATTGAAAAAGGTATAATCGGAAAAGAAAAAAACACCGATAAAATTCTTGATGCAATCGAAAAATCAAAATCAAATGACGCTTCAAAAGTTCTCGCCGCTCTCGCAATCAGAAATGTCGGAAAACAAACCGCAAAAGATATTATGAAACACTTTTCCGATATCAGAGAACTTGCGTCGGCTTCTGTTGAAGATCTTTCCTCAATTAATGATATCGGTGAGACTACGGCGGATTGTATTGTAAAGTTTTTCTCGGATGAGAAGAATATGAGTATCATAAATAAACTTGCCGACGCCGGAGTCAATATGAAAGTGACTGAAAATAAAGACAAATCGGACAAACTTTCCGGTCTGACTTTTGTGATTACAGGCACGCTGCCAACCCTTGACAGAAAAGAAGCAACAGAACTCATTGAAAATAATTCGGGAAAATGTACGGGCAGCGTTAGCAAGAAAACATCTTATGTTCTTGCGGGAGAAGCGGCAGGCTCAAAACTGACGAAAGCCAATGAACTCGGCATTCCCGTAATAGATGAGGCAACTTTATTTGAAATGATAAAATAATTTGACTTTTTCGGCTTATTGCATTAAAATACAACAAAGTGAGAAGTCCGGGCAGTCGCGGGCAAATTATATTTGCGTGAGGAAAGTCCGAGCTTCACAGAGCAGGATAACGGCTAACGGCCGCCGAGGGTGACCTTAGGGAAAGTGCAACAGAGATATACCGCCCGTTTTTACGGGTAAGGGTGGAAAGGCGAGGTAAGAGCTCACCGGAATGCGGGGAACCGCATTGCCCTGTAAACCCTATCCGAAGCAACACCGACCGGAGGAGGGAATACCCGTCGCTTGCTCGGCGATACTCCGAAGGGTGGCTTGAGCCGTACAGCAATGTACGGATTAGACAGATGATTGCCTTAAATGACAGAACTCGGCTTACAGGTCTTCTCACTTTTTTCTTTATTATGAATGAACTGATAAATATGCAGGTTACCGTTGATGCGGTAACATATAAGAATAATGAATCCGATTACACTGTCGTTGACCTTGTTAGTGAAAATGACGGTGGGTTATTTACTGCCGTCGGATATTTAGGCGATATATATCCCGGAGAAAAACTGACCGTTACCGGAAAATGGGTGATTAACCGCAATTACGGCAAGCAGTTTGAAATTGAGTCTGTTTCCGGAAATC
>JAFWRV010000378.1 GCA_017519685.1 Clostridia bacterium | reverse complement strand
CCCAGACTCTCGCCAATATTCTCGATGTTCCGTTTGCGATTGCCGACGCCACGACTCTCACAGAAGCGGGTTATGTCGGCGAAGACGTTGAAAACATTCTTCTGCGTCTTATCCAGGCGGCGGATTATGATATAGAAAGAGCGGAACGCGGAATCATCTATATTGATGAAATCGATAAAATCGCCCGTAAAAGCGAAAATCCCTCGATTACAAGGGATGTCAGCGGCGAAGGCGTTCAGCAGGCGCTTCTGAAGATTATCGAGGGAACCGTCGCGAATGTTCCTCCTCAGGGCGGCAGAAAGCATCCCCAGCAGGAATTCATACAGCTTAATACCTCAAACATTCTGTTTATCTGCGGCGGCGCGTTTGACGGAATTGAAAAGATAATCGAAAAGAGATTTGCCGGCTCCGCGCTCGGCTTCGGCGCAGACGTCAAGAGCAGGTCCGATTTCAACAAGGAAAACCTGATGGCA
This sequence comes from Clostridia bacterium, assembly GCA_017519685.1. Taxonomy (GTDB): domain Bacteria; phylum Bacillota; class Clostridia; order Oscillospirales; family Acutalibacteraceae; genus CAG-177. The sequence goes on along the minus strand of JAFWRV010000378.1, from coordinate 3,288 downwards.
AAAGCGGTTCAGCAGGACCTTGTCAAATTCGGTCTTATTCCCGAGCTTGTGGGAAGACTCCCGGTTATCACCGCTCTCAATGAGCTTGATAAGGATGCCCTCGTGAGAATCCTCACCGAGCCGAAAAACGCCATCGCGAAGCAATATAAGGAGCTTTTCCTTCTTGACGGTGTCGAACTTGAATTTGACAAAGGAGCGCTTGAGGCGATTGCCGACAAGACAATAGAAAAGAATACCGGCGCGCGCGGACTGCGTTCCATAGTTGAAAATGTGCTGATGAAATCAATGTACGATGTTCCGTCGGACGAATCGGTCGCGAGAATAACCGTCACGGCGCCCTGCGTCACGGACGGCGCGGATCCTTATGTGGAATACAGGACAGAACAGATAGCGCAATAATCATCATATACAAAGCAGAGAACGGGACATCCTGTTCTCTGCTTTGTTTTTGTTTATAAAGTTTTGAATGCCGGGAAGCAAAAAAAATAATGCCGCCCAAAGGACGGCATCTGTTGTTCGGACTTTTAAAAGCTTATGCTTCTTCCTGCTGTTTCTTTGCAAAGCATTCGCTGCAATAAACAGGTCTGTCCTCACGCGGCTTAAAGGGAACTTTTGCTACTCCACCGCAGGAATCACAAGTTGCCTCAAACCACTCACGCTCGCCACGGCTGGCGTTTTTGCGTGCATCACGGCAAGCCTTGCAACGCTGGGGCTCATTAACAAAGCCTTTTTCAGCATAGAATTCCTGTTCACCGGCGGTGAAAACGAATTCCTGTCCGCATTCCTTGCAAGTGAGAGTTTTGTCTTCGTACATGGTTCTAACCTCGCTGTAAAAAAATATTTGCCCTTGGACGGGTTCGCACCGTCACCTTTGTTATGTACAACGCTCTTCTTTAAGCTACGGGGGCATATAATAACTCAGATAAGATTTCCGAGCTTTTTTCTGATACGTGTCAGCGCATTGTCAACCGATTTCTCGCTGCATCCGAGCGCTCCTGCTATATCGGAGTAACTGTTTTCGCTCAGTTTCAGATTCAGAACTCTGCGCTCAAAATCCGAAAGAACGGTTCCGGTAAGCTCATTGATTCTCGAAACCGCGTCATCGGACTCGGTAATCGTCACGGGATCATCGCCGTAGTTCTCGATTTCCCTGTCATCAATGCTGACCGCTCCGGAAAGGGCGGCATTGCCGGAATTGCTGTATTTGCGCAGGGCGGATCTGATTCTGTTTTCAATGCAGACAGCGGCATAGCCCTTGAAGGGAACGCCCTTTGAAGAATCAAATCTGTTGACCGCTTCGAGAAAACCGAACATACCTTCCTGAACAAGGTCCTCGTCGGAGATTCTCAGACTGTCGGAATTAAGCGCGGACGCCTTTGCCTTGGCTGCGGGCATTATGGCGGAAATGAGATGAGCCATTGCCTCGTCATCCCCCGATGACGCCGCATCGACAAGCTTGTTGATTGCGATTTCATCGTCAAAATTTACAGGCATCCGTTAACTCCTTACAAATAGTCTACTATATTTTAATTAAAAAAACTGTTTTTGTCAATAATAATTTTATATATGAGTTAACTTTTTTGTTTAAAATCACAAATTTTGTCGTATTTGTTAATTTTTTAAACATTTTTTATTTAATTTAACCATAATAAATTTCCATATCGGTTAAAAACTCCGTTGACATAGGTGAAAACATAAAATATAATTGTTTCATAAGTTGAAAAACGGGTGATTTATATGAATAAATTCAAGCGAAAACTGTTTAATCTGGCAGGAAAACTTCTCGCGGCGATGCCCGATGACACAAGTCAGACCTCGGTTGCCCCGGGAAGCGATCTGAATTACGACAAACCCGGCGTCAGCGCTCTGTGCAGACAGGCGGCAAGCGAAGGAGCGGTCCTGCTTAAAAACAACGGCTCCCTGCCTCTTACAAAAGACGACGGTGTAGCGCTGTTCTCAAGACTGCAGTTTGACTGGTTTTTCACCGGCTACGGCTCGGGCGGCGATGTTAACGCCCCCTATACGGTAAATCTTTTCGACGGGCTGAAAAATCACGGTGTCAACCTCAATATGACACTCGCGGAAAAATACCGCGGTTACGTCAAAAAGCATCCCGCCGATAAGGGTGTCTGGGCGCACTGGCCAACAAATCTCGAGGAGATGAGAATTACCCCGACTGAAGCCGCCGGTTACTCCGCGGAAAGCAATAAGGCAATCGTAATCATCGGGCGTTCCTCGGGTGAGGATATGGATAACCGCCTTGAAGAAGGAAGCTGGTATCTGACAAAAGAGGAAAAGCACCTTCTTGATGCGGTCACTTCCGCGTTTTCAAAGGTTATTCTGCTGATAAACAGCGCAAATATCATAGATATGAGCGTTATCGCTTCCTACGGTGATAAAATTGACGCGATTATGTATGTCTGGGAAGGCGGAATGGAGAGCGGAAACGCGGTCGCGGATGTTCTTCTCGGCCGTTCGCCCGTCTGCGGAAAACTGACCGATACAATCGCCGTGAATTATGAGGCATACCCCACCGCCGGCAGCTTCGGAAACAAGGATTACAACGAATATACCGAGGATATCTATGTCGGTTACAGATATTTTGAAACATTCGCGAAAGACAGTGTTCTCTGGCCGTTCGGCTTCGGACTGAGCTATACTGAATTTTCGGTTGAGAACGCGAAGGCTTGGAAAAATTCAGACACGGTTTCTGTTTCCTGCACGGTTACGAATACAGGTAAAATGCCCGGCAAAGAAACCGTTCAGGTTTATTCCCGTGCGTCTCAAGGCAGGCTCGGAAAGCCGGAAAGAGCGCTTGTCGGCTTCAGAAAAACCGCTCTGCTGAATCCCGGTGAACGGGAGGAAATCGAAATTGAAATCGATATTTCCTCGTTTGCCTCATACGATGACGAAGAAACATATTCATATATACTTGAAAAAGGCATTTACGGTATTTATCTCGGAACGGATGTAAGGTCCGCCGAAAAGATTTCGGAATTTGAAATTGAGGAAGATACGGTAATCGAGAAGCTTTCTCAGTGCGCCGCTCCTGCTGTTCCGTTCAGACGCCTGAAAAACAAAGACGGCAAGCCGTCCTATGAACCTGTGCCCGTCACAAAAGTCAATCTTAAGGAAAAAATTCTGTCGGCGCTTCCGGTAATCAACGCCGAAGCCGCGCAGAACGCTTCCCTGAAAGATGTCAAAGACGGTAAAATCACTCTCGACAGTTTTGTCGCTTCTCTGAGCAACGACGAGCTTGAAGCGATAAGCCGCGGAGACTACACAATG
>JAFWRV010000377.1 GCA_017519685.1 Clostridia bacterium | reverse complement strand
TTTCGAGAGGACAAAGGATTGCAAGTCGCGAAAGCGAACGATACGAAGCGCGCGACGACGAGTTAACCGCGGTGTCACAGGTTCGAGTCCTGTTTGGGGCGCCATGAAAAAGCCTCGTCTTCGGACGAGGCTTTTTCAACTAAATCCGTCCTTGCGGACGGGTGAAATCCTGCTTGCACAGGATGAAATCGCATTCGGCGATGAAATCGCCTTCGGCGGGTTAAAGGTGGATTTAATTTCATCGAATGCCGCGGCATTCGATTTCATCTGAGGCGGAGCCGAAGATTTCATCGTGAGCAACGCGAACGATTTCATTATTTCTGTATTCAGATTTACATCGTGGTTGCAAAAGTCGCGTGCAAAAAAGCAGGGACCCCGAAAAGTGACAACTTTTCGGGGAGAGGAGGAGCGGCGGAGTGAATGAGCTTTCGAGAGGACAAAGGATTGCAAGTCGCGAAAGCGAACGATACGAAGCGCGCGACGACGAGTTAACTGCGGTGTCACAGGTTCGAGTCCTGTTTGGGGTTCTCCGGCCGTTGCCGTTGGGCCTTTTTTTTGTTTTTCTTCCGAAAAACAGGGCTTTGCTGCGCTCGAAGAAGCCGCACCCGGAGCGTCGCGGAATCATAAACAACTTTCAATCACCGAGCCGTCCTCTGATTGATGAAAACATTTTTTGAAAATATTGATTTAATTTTTATAATAGTATATAATTAACATTGGTTTCTTATATTTATTATTCATGATTCAATCATTCTCAATAATTGTCCATCACTTCGAGTACAATAGAAGCGAGGTGATGAAGGTGGATTATTTTATGGATTACAGCGGTAATAAGGGTTTTCGGCTTTTGAATATCTATGAGCGGCTGAATAAGGGCGAAAGAGTAAACAAAGAACAGCTTGCAATTGAATTCGGTGTTTCGGCCAAGTCTATTCAGCGCGATATTGACGATCTTCGCGCCTATATTACGGAAACTCACTTTTGTGAAGACGAAATAGCAATCAAGTATTATAAATCGGAAAACTGTTATTATCTTGTGCGCCTTGAGCGTGAGTGGCTGACAAATGAGGAGGCGCTTGCCGTATGCAAAATATTGCTCGAGAGCAGGGCGTTCTGCAAGGACGAACTCTCGCGGCTGATTGAGAAGCTGATTATGCAAATTGCGCCGGAAGACAGAAAAACGGCGGAGGAAATAATCAGAAGCGAATATTTTAACTATGTGCCGCTTCAGCATGGCAGGGAACTGCTCACCCCGATTTGGGAGCTCTCACAGCATATCGTCAGACATAATATGATAGAGTTTGATTATGCCCGGCAGGACGGTAAAAAAAGCCATAAGGTTATGAAGCCGGTGAGTATCCTTTTCTCCGAGTTTTATTTTTACTGCCTGGTATTTGACGGAGAGGATAAAACTGATTATCCGATTATATACCGCATTGACAGGATGAGCAATGTCAGGTCCACGGGCGAAAAGTTTGAAGAGCCCTATGCAAAGAAATTCAAAGACGGCGAATTCCGCAAGCGTATTCAGTTTATGTATTCGGGTGAGCTGAGAAGGGTCACATTTGAATATACGGGCGTGCTCGAAGCAATGCTCGACAAGGTCCCCACGGCAAAGGTCATATCGGAAAAGGACGGTGTTTACACCATCACCGCCGAAAGCTACGGCGACGGCATCCTGATGTGGCTCGGCGCCCAGGGGGAGAAAGTAAAAAATATAAGATAGTTCATTTCAAAAAGCTTGAGAAACAGATGACTGTCAAAACAATGCTTTTGCAGAT
>JAFWRV010000376.1 GCA_017519685.1 Clostridia bacterium | reverse complement strand
TGATGATGTGTGCCTGCGGCACATGTGGGCAAACATCGCATCATTGCGAGCAAAGCGAGCAACATCATTTCGGAACGTAAGAGGAGAAACATCATTAGCTGCCGTAGGCAGCGGCATCATTACTTTTGTTTATTATTGCAATTGCTTAATGAACCCACGGCCTCTGAAATACGGGGACCCCGAAAAGTCCATAAGACTTTTTGGGGAGAGGAGGAGCAGCGGAGTGAGTGAGAGAACACGCGAAAAAATAAACAAGGCGCGTGCGCGAGCGATACGAAGCTTGCGACGACGAGGTTCAAATCCCGCCACTATGCAACTAAATCCGTCCTGACGGACGGGTGAAATCACTTCGTGATGAAATCCTCGCTTCGCTCGGGTGAAATCCGCCTGCGGCGGGTTGTGGGACGGATTTAATTTCACCTGAGGGCTTTGCCCGAAGATTTCATCAATGCGAAAGCATTGATTTCATCGTGAGTGAAACGAACGATTTCATTAAAACATTATTATTCACGAGAAAAAATAAACAAGGCACGTGCGCGAGCGATACGAAGCTTGCGACGACGCGGTTCAAATCCCGCCACTCCGACCACCAAATCCCTTGTGTATCAACGGTTTCAGAGATTCACAAGGGGTTATGATTTTGTCAAAAAAACGCAAAAAAATACTAAAATTTATCATTTATGCGGATAATTCCACGGATAATTTTTCGTTGATTATAAAGGGTATTTTAAAGTAACGGTTTCTTATTGTTGATTACCAATAAAAATATTCTGCTTGCATACAATAAGAAACAGTGTTAATATGAAATAGGAAGAATCTTGTTACTTATTTCATTCTGTTAAACTCTGAATTTAAATGACAAAACTCCCTGTAAAGTAAGATGTATATTCATATCGATTTAAGGAGAAAACAATGTTAAACAAAATCTACGCATTCTTTTTGGCGATTATCGCTTTCTTCTCATCGCTTTTCGGCCTTGGAAACTACGGTAAAGTAAAAACCTATTATGATATTAATTATGGGAGCGGAGCGCGCGAAATTTATGATCTTGCTGTTCCGAAAGGAGCAGATGGCGAGACAAATCTGATTCTCCTGATTCATGGCGGGGCATGGATAGGAGGCGACAAAAAAGGTTCAAGAGATACACTTGTTAACTGGGCATCTGAAATCGGGTGTTGCGTCGCAGCTATTAATTATACTTTTATTTCAGATAAAACAGATATAAACTTTATTCTTGACGAAATCACAATGGCTCTGAAAGCTATAAAAGATAAAGGAAAAGAATTGGGCATCTCAATTAATAAAGTGATGTTTTACGGTCACTCAGCCGGGGGAAATCTTTCACTTCTTTATGCATATTCGAGAGTGGAAGAGGCACCCATTAAACCTGCTGCGGTTTTCGGAATGAGCGCACCAACCGATCTTACCGATATTCAATCATATATTGACGGAGATTTTGATGAGGAGGGCGCATTCGACCTCTTTTCCAAGGCCTGCGGTTTCAGGTTTACAAGAGAAAACCTTGATGAGGCAATTCCTTATCTCGAAAAGGTTTCGCCCATCAGTTATGTTACCGCATCAACCGTACCTACAGTCCTGGCTCACGGCAAAAGAGACTCAACCGTCAGTTTTTCACAATCGGAAAAGCTTGACGAAAAGCTGACTCAAAGCGGTGTCAAGCACGAATTTGTTGTATTTCCGAATTCCGGACACGATCTGGCGGGCGACCAGGAGCAGTCCAACCATATTTACAGTCTCATTGCTGAATACG
>JAFWRV010000375.1 GCA_017519685.1 Clostridia bacterium | reverse complement strand
TCACCGTAGTTTTCATCACCGTATGTGTATTCATCGGTAACTCCGTTACGGTAATCGATAACGCACTGCGCGGCTTCTTCTGCAAAAGCCGAAAAGGCGTTATAATAATCGGCATCCGCAAGGTAGCTTACAATCATTCCGCCGAGCTGCTCAATATCATAATCGGAAATCGCATCTATACCGCTTCCCGATGTTGAAATATGATAAGCTCTGTCGTTCATATTGACAGCAAGAATAACTCCGTCGCGGTTTTCTCCGAAGCCGTAACCGTTCGCGTCAAAATAGTCGTCGGCAAATTCTTCTATATCATCATCCGAATAAACAGCATCGTAAAAAGAATAACCGGAGAGATTATCCGCAGTTACAACTACGATGTCAAATTCAAGCTGACCGCTCAGAGAATCAAGCCGTTCAAGAAGATGTGCTTCCTCAGAATCGGTCAGTAAATCCGCGTCATCCGTAAGACGCGGATTTGCCGCGCTTACGCTGAAGGATAACGCGATAACAAGAGAGGCGATAACAAAAACAACAGACAGTAATTTCAAATGTTTTTTCATAATCTCATCCCCTCTCAATGGAACATTGAAATCAAAGCGGAAATCAGGAAAGCCGCGGCGGCAACTCCGCCTGCTATTCCGGCAAGATATTTGCGGTAAGCGGCTTTATCGTAAGGCAGGTTACCGACAAATTTTCCTGTCTGACCGTTCATTGCAAATGTATATTTTTCATTGTTCCAGGTGGTATTGAGAAGCCAGACGGGGCAAAGACAGTATTTAGCGACAGCGTTTGAAAGAGAAACCCTGCTCTGCTCAACCGTAACCGAGGAATAACCCATAACAGTATTCTGAAAACTCGCTTCCGTGCTGGCCTTTATACGTTCGTTTGCTCTGGGTATGCTTGCCTGCTCGTCAACATCATATTTATCGGCGAGATAACCGGCGAGATATGCGGTCTGGAAATCAACCGCGTCGCTGAAATTAAAGGGCTCAATTGACTCCATAAGATTATCATCCATCTTGCTTGAGCCGTCAACCGGAACATTTTTGAATGACATTGAACCGATACGGTTAATACCGTAATATGATGTTTCGGTATAAATATTATTGCTGTCCTGCCAGGTGCGGACTTTTGTGCCCTTATATTTGATATCGGCGTCAACATCGGCGTCAAAAAGCCAGAAAGGAACGTAGATGCCTTTGATTTCGTCAATATGATTCTGGTCTTTAAACACTTTCGGAAGAAGGCGTTTGCCCTCAAGATGCTTATTTAAACCGTCAACTGCCGCTTTTTTGTCAACTTTAAAAGGAATAACATACTCCGGTTTCAACGATCCGCTGAACTGCTCCATCATAACAACGGGATTATTACAGTAAGGGCATGTTGAAGCGCCGGTGTTTTCATCGGCGATGATTTCGCCGCCGCAGGACTTGCAGACATAAGACCTCAGCCCGTCGGCTTCACCGTCACCCCACTCGGATCCGCCGGGTTTTTCCCAGTCCATTTTATCAGGTTCGTGTTCAAGCTTAAGGTCATACTCTTTAAGCGCGTCCATTTCAAACTCAGTATCGCAATAGGGACACTTCATTTTCTGAACGGAAGTATTGAACTCTATTGCTCCGCCGCAGCACGGACATTTATATTCCTGAAGAGCCATATATTTCTCCTTGCAATATGAAAAATGCTGCCGCACAATTACAGTACGGCAGCAAGGTCTTTAATTATTTGATGTCCTTGTCGTCGAAGATATCTCCGCATTCAGGGCAGAATTTGGGAGGATGAGCGGGATCCTCGGGCTCCCAGCCGCATTTATCACATTTGTAAAGAAGGGCGCCTTCAGGCTTCTTTGCTCCGCATTCAGAGCAGAACTTGCCCTTGTTGACCGCGCCGCAGGAACATTTCCAGCCGTCAACGGGTTTGGCGGCTCCGCACTCTGCGCAGAAATTACCTGTATTGACCGTACCGCAGGAACATTTCCAGGTGTTTGCGGCTGCGGCAGGAGCTGCCTGCTGTGAAGCAGCCTGCGCTTGCTGAGCTTGCTGCTGCTGACCTGCGGCAAAGAGCGCGTTGACATCGGAACCTGCCTGATTGGCAAATCCCATACCCATAAATCCTGTCATTGCTCCGGCAGTATTGCCCGCAGCTGTTCTCATAGCGTCGGCGCGCGCCTGCGTTGTTGTGGCAGCGGCCATATTGGCATCCCTGTTGATAGCGGCAAGCTGAGCAGTCTTGATCTTCTCGGAATCCTCTTCGGGAAGAGTAACCGAACCGACAGCGACGGAAACGACTTCAAGACCGCGGAGTTCTCCCCACTTTGAAGAAAGAACTTCGTTGAGAGCGCTTTCAAGCTCGGCGGTATGTGTCACAATCTGATTGGGACGGATTTCCAGGTCGCTGAGCTTACCGAATGCCGGCTGAAGAGCGCTGATAAACTCGGTCTTCAACTGACCGTCGAGTTCTTCTCTGTTGTATTCGGTTGTAACGTTTCCGCATACATTTGTATAGAAAAGAAGAGGATCTGTTATTTTATATGAGTAAACGCCGCTGCAGCGTACGGAAACATCTATGTCAAGACCGATGTTTCTGTCAACAACTCTGAACGGAACCGGATTGGGTGTTCCGAATTTATTATCAATCAGCTCTTTTGTATTGATATAATAAACTCTCTGATCTTTTCCGGTGTCACCGCCGTAAGTAAATCTCCTGCCAAGTGTTTTAAAAGTATCAATAATTGACTGCTTGAGATTTCCCGTAAAAATTGACGGCTCGGATGAAGAATCAAATGTGAATTCTCCGGGTTCCGCGCAAACCTCAACGATTTTACCCTGCTCGACAATCAGCATGCACTGTCCGTCGGCAACGGCAATACCGGAACCGTTTGAAATGATGTTGTCATTACCGCTTGTATTTGAGGAACGGCCTGTAATCTGTTTTTTACCTCTTGTAAGAAGGATATCCTTAGGCATTGCTTCACAGTAGAAGAATTCCTTCCATTGATCGGCAAGAACTCCTCCTGCCGCGCCTACTGCTGCTCTGATAAGACCCATAATTAGTCCCCTTTCTGATTTCGAAAAATAGCAAGCTGTTTAAGCATACTTACTTATTTTGAATTATATCATAATTAAACAATTAAAGTCAACAAACTCATTCATAAATTGAATTGTTTATTTTCACAATAATTCAGCCGTTTGTATAGTCAATACTTCTAAAAAAATTTAAATAATTGAAATGAAAAATATTTTATGATAAAATAATAAAAGTTACAGAAATTATTCTTTAATAAAGATATTTCAGGAGTGACGCTTATGGATTCAAATTCAAATCTTGCGGTCGATATTGAGCAGGAAAATCCGGGTTCATCCGCGGCTCATAAAGACAGACGGTATGTCGGCACAAGAGAAACCGTCGCATATATCCTTTATGATATCGCGCAGTCTTTCAACATTACAAAATACAACGATATTTTTGTAACCGATATCATCCGGATAGGACTCAGGTTTCAGAGCGTTGTCAGTATGGTCGTCGGCATCTGGGATATTATCAACGACGTATTCCTTGCCGCAATTGTTGACAAGACAAGAACCCGCTGGGGAAAATTCAAACCCTGGCTTGTGGTTTACGCGATTCCCGGTGTATTTCTCAGTTTGTTTTTCTGGGCGATGCCCGTCTTCTTCGGAGAGCGCGGACTGTATGATGTTACAAAACTTGCATTCTATCTCGTTTTGCAGTTGATTACAAACCTCGCGACTTCGCTCAGCGATATTTCAAGAACCGGAATGCTCGCGACCATTACTCCGAACATTATTGACAGGACCCGTCTTATCACCGAAGCGAACCTTCTTTCCGGTTTTGTTGAAAAAGCGCCGGAAATCCTTATGGGTCTGCTTATCGACCTTGTAAACCACGGAAAGCTGAAAATACAGATGCGCTCGCTCTACGTATCGGCAGGTATATTCACAAGCATTGTCAGCGGTCTGCTCGCTTTGTTCTTTGCCTTTGTCGCGAAGGAAAGAGTAAACCAGACAATTGACAAACCGAGTGTATGGGGCGGAATCAAATCCGTTCTGACGAACAAACCGCTTCTGCTTATAACACTATCCGAATTCCTCGGAGCGTTCTCGCTGAGCAGCGGAACAAATTATTATTATATCAATGTTCTCGGACTTGCCACAATGTCAACAATAGTCGGTATTCCGGGAGCGGTTGTATCACCTATCAGTTATTCCTATGTTCCTTGGGCGCGTTCAAAATTCTCGACCAAAGCGCTCTGGATAGTCGGCTCCCACATTGACAACCTTTTAATGGTCGGTGTGTTTATAATAGGAAGTATTAATAAAAACTATAAGAAACTCAGCGCCATGATTCCTGCGTTTATGCTCAGGGAAACAATCTGGATGTTCTTCTACGGTATCAAAAAAGTCATTCCCGAAGAAATGCGTAACGAAGCCATAGACTACGGCGAATGGAAGAACGGTTACAGAACAGAAGGAATGACCGGCGTTGCCAAAGGACTTGCCACAAAGCTTGTCAACACTCTCGGAGCAACCATCAAGGCCGCCATTCTCGAAAAAGCCGGATATAAACAGGGCGCGGGATTCGGCGGACAGAGTGAAACCACCGAGTATTCGCTTTTCTGGATGTGCACACTGCTTCCCGTTGTTACCGGTATTCTCAGCATTTTCCCGAAGCTTTTCTATGACCTTAACGGAGAAAAAAAGGAAAAAATGTATGCCGACCTCTTTGAAAGAAGAGCGGCAATAGCGGCTGAAGTCAACGCTTTCAAGGGTGAGGAAAGCACCTCAGGAGATGCTGAAAACAGCAATTAAAATTCAACAACACATAAAATGAGGTCCGCTTTCGCGGACCTCTGTTTTTTATATCTTTTTTACGCGTTAACCTGTTCCTCTTCCTGCTTTTTGAGCAGTTCGAGGGCGGCGCGTTTCGCTCTTGTTTTTTCAAGATCGATATACATTCTTTCACGGGTATCCTGGTCAATGTTATAAAATGCCATCGGGATAAGCGAAAGGAAGTCAAAAATAAGATGGGGGCCGAACGCTATCAGGAAAAGACGCCACTTTGTTTCGGGAGTCTGAACAGCGTTTTCGCCGATTTCATAACTTGCCCAGTTCTGTAAAAGATGAGCGTTGACAAGATTGAGAAGCGCATCCTTTACCTTCATGAAATAACCCTTCATAAGGTTTATGGTTGCCTCAACACGGTAACCGTTTTTCCATTCGCAGTAGTCAAGCACTTCATAATTGATTTCGTTTCCGATTATGTTTCTCGTGGCGTAGAATACCATTTCCGTAACATTACCGACCGAAAATGCGAGTGTCATCGGCAGTTTTCTCAGATAAAGTCCGCTGTTCTTTCCTCCTA
>JAFWRV010000042.1 GCA_017519685.1 Clostridia bacterium | reverse complement strand
TGACGGACCCTGTATGTTTGTCGCGGCGGCAGAGGGCGACGGCGATCTCATCAACGGCAGAGGAGACGCTTACTGCGGTATGCTCAACTGCTCATACAATCTGGGTATGCGTAAAATCAAAGCGTACATCCCCTCCTATCCTGTCGGCACAGCTCAGGATATCGCGGGCATGATAAAGGATTTCATACCAGTCGCGAGAGCGGTCATCGGTGTTAAGAATCTCAAACTAATCACTTTCGGTCCGAGACCTCAGGATTTCTTTGCCTGCAACGCTCCCATAAAGGGTCTTTATGAACTCGGCGTCGAGATAGAAGAAAACTCTGAGCTTGACCTTCTGGTCAGTTACAGAAAGCACGCGGGCGACTCAAGAATCGACGAAGTCTGCAAGGATATGGCGGATGAGCTCGGTGTCACCGGCAATAATTATCCCGAGCTGCTTGCGAGAATGGCGCAGTTTGAGCTTACTCTGCTTGACTGGGCGGAGCAGCATAAAGGCGCGAGAAAATATGTCGCATTTGCCGACAAATGCTGGCCGGCGTTTCCCGAAGAATTCGGATTTGAGCCGTGTTACGTTAATTCGCGTCTTGCTTCAAGAGGAATCCCCGTCAGCTGTGAGGTTGACATTTACGGAGCGCTTTCCGAATACATCGGCGCCTGCGTTTCCTGCGACGCAATCACACTGCTTGATATCAACAACAGTGTTCCCGAAAGCATGTATAAAGAACAGATTGAGGGTAAATTCGATTACAAACTGACAGATACATTCATGGGCTTCCACTGCGGAAACACTCCGTCGTGCAAGATGTGTGACGACAGAGCGATCAGATATCAGCTCATACAGCACAGACTGCTTGAGCCGGAAGGAAGCGACCCCGATTTCACGAGAGGCACTCTCGAAGGCGACATCGCTCCCTCAGATATCACCTTCTACCGTCTTCAGTGTGACAGCGAGGGCGTGCTGAGAAGCTACATCGCCCAGGGCGAAATCCTTCCCGTTGTAACCGGCAGTTTCGGAGGCAGAGGAGTTTTCGCAATCAGGGAAATGGGCAGATTTTACAGATATGTTCTTATCGCAAAGCGTTTCCCCCATCACGGCGCGGTAGCATTCGGACACTACGGCAAGGCGCTCTACGAGGTATTCAGATATCTCGGCGTTTCCGATATTTCATACAACAAGCCCGCTTCGGCGCTCTATCCCGATGAAAATCCATTTGATTGATGAGGTAACAAAATGATAGTTGAACAGATAATCAGCTATATTCTCATCGCGGTAACATTTGTCGCGAACGTTTTCGGCTTCGGCTTCGATGTCAACAAAGACACCGTTGACGCATACAATGACCGTATGCATATGATTGAAATATATGAAAACGACCTTGAAACCGCGCTGCCGATGACAAAAATTCACAGTATAATCCAGGATCATCTCAATGCTCCGCTTCCGAAAGGCAAAACCGAGAAGAAGGTTCTCGTGCTCGGCTATGACGGATGCCGCGCGGACAGTATGATTCAGCTTCCCGAAAACAAACTCAGCTCCATAAGAACCGTTCTTGACGACGGCGGATACGGCTATATAGCGTACTGCGGCGGCGTGAATTATCCCGGCAAGCCGATACAGCAGACCTCAACCGCTCCGGGCTGGTGCTCAATGCTGACAGGCAAGTGGGCGGACGAACACGGTATAACAGGCAACGGTCAGA
>JAFWRV010000374.1 GCA_017519685.1 Clostridia bacterium | reverse complement strand
CTTTCGGCATTATAATGCGCGCTCTGGTCGATGACCAGAGGCAGCCGAAAATCCTTTCGCTCAGGAACTATCTTGACGAGTATCTTACTTTCCAGGAACAGGTTATCCGCAGAAGGACAAGTTTTGATCTTAACAAGGCGCTTGAAAGAGCGCACATACTCGAAGGTCTTATCATTGCCCAGGATAATATCGATGAAGTAATTAAAATCATCCGCAGCAGTTATGACAACGCAAAAGAAAACTTAATGTCAAGATTCAATCTTGATGATATTCAGGCGCAGGCAATTCTTGATATGCGTCTCAGAGCTCTTCAGGGACTTGACCATGAAAAACTCGAAAACGAATATAAAGAGATTGAAGAAAAAATCGATTATTGCCGCCGTCTTCTTTCTGATGATGTTATGCTTAAATCCGTATTGAAGGATGAACTTTCCGCTATCAGAGACAAATACGGTGATGACAGAGTTACTGAAATAGCCGATGTAAGCGGTGAAGTTGACATCGAAGACCTTATTCCCGTTGAAGAATGTGTCTTTGCTTTGACGGATATGGGCTATATCAAGCGTACTTCTGTTGATGAATATAAACAGCAAGGCAGAGGCGGAAAAGGCGTTATAGGGCTTAAACAGCGCGATGAAGACAATGTAAAAACACTGTTTACATCATCAAGCCATGACTATATTATGTTCTTCACGAGTCTCGGCCGCGTTTACAGAATCAAAGGATATGAAGTGCCCGAAGGTTCAAGACAAAGCAAGGGAACAAACGTAATCAATGTTCTTCAGCTTATGCCGGATGAAAAGGTTACGGCTATGATAAGCGTTCCGGACTTCGGTCAGGACAGCAAAGCTTATCTTTCAATGGTAACAAAGAACGGTATAATTAAACGCACCGAACTTGACGTATATAAAAACGTCAGGAAAATCGGTATTATTGCAATCAATCTTGATGAAGACGATGAACTCGGATGGGTAAGAGTCACCGACGGTAACCAGTGCTTTATTGTTGCTACCGAAAAAGGCAAATGCGTTTGCTTTAAAGAAGATACTCTCAGAGCCATCGGAAGGACGGCAAGAGGCGTCAAGGCAATCAAGCTTGCGCCGGGCGACAAGGTTGTCGGTATGGATATTCTCAGTGAAGATAAATATGTTCTTACGGTTTCTGAAACAGGACTCGGAAGACTTGCCGCTGTTTCTGAATATCCCGTACATAACCGCGCCGGTCAGGGACAGATTAACTACCGTACGGAAAAATACGGAAAAGTTGTCAATGTTCAGTCTGTTTCCGATAATGATGACCTTATTCTCATAAGCGCGTCAGGAATGATGGTCAGAATTCCCGTTGATTCAATAGCGCCGCATTCCAGAACTTCAAGAGGAGTCACTGTAATGAACCTCAAGGAAGATGACAGAGTTATTTCTGCGGTATCTGTTATGAAAGCGCCTGAAAACAATAATGAAAACGAAGAAGCAGATCAGGAATACACAGAAGAATAACAGACAGTAATTATATGAAGGGAGTAACAAATGAACATAGCATTAATAGCGCACGACGCAAAAAAAGAGCTTATGATCCAGTTTTGTATTGCATATTGCGGAATCCTGAGCAGGCATAATCTTATTGCCACGGGAACAACCGGCAAAGTTGTCTCCGAAGCTACCGGACTCAAGATTTCACGATATCTCAGCGGTCATCAGGGCGGAGATCAGCAGATTGCATCAAGCATCGCCTGTAATGAAATCGATTTACTGCTTTTATTCAGAGATCCCCTGACGGCTAAACCTCACGAGCCGAATGAAGCAACACTTCTCAGACTTTGTGATGTACATAACATACCTGTTGCAACAAACATTGCCACTGCCGAAGCACTTATCCACTCGCTGGCAAGAGGCGATCTTGACTGGAGAGAAATAGTTAATCCCAAAGACTGAAAGAGGTTATAAAAATGGCATTATTGACCAAAGCGGTAAAAGGTACACAGGATTTGCTTCCTGCCGAAACCGCAAAACAAAGATATCTTGAAAGCACCTTATTTGAAATTGCCGAATCTTTCGGATTCAAGGAAATCAGGACTCCCGTTTTTGAGCATACCGAGCTTTTTCAGCGCGGAGTCGGTGAAACCACGGATGTTGTTCAGAAAGAAATGTACACCTTTGATGATAAAGGCGGAAGATCTGTAACACTTCGTCCCGAAGGTACTGCAGGCGCAGTAAGAGCGTTTCTTGAACACGGTCTTTTCAATGAATCGCTTCCGCAAAAGCTTTGCTATCTGCTTAACTGTTACAGATATGAGAAGCCGCAGGCGGGAAGATGGAGAGAGTTTCAGCAGTTCGGAGTAGAAATGTTCGGCTCGGCTGATCCGTCTTCAGATGCCGAAGTTATTTCAATTGCTTATCAGATATTCTCATTTTTAGGTGTTGAAGATCTTGAATTGCAGATTAATTCAATCGGCTGCCCGGAATGCCGCAAAAAATATCACGAAGCGTTAAAGAATTATTTTAAACAGTATAAAACCGAATTGTGTGACACTTGTAATGACCGGCTTGAAAAGAATCCGATGAGAATACTTGACTGTAAAAGTCCGGTTTGCAAAAAAATCTCTGAAAACTCCCCTGTTATCATTGACTATCTTTGTGATGACTGCAGAGAACATTTTGAAGGTGTCAAAAAATATCTGGACAGTATGGGAATAAATTATACTGTTAATCCCAGAAGTGTACGCGGCCTCGATTATTACACGAGAACCGTTTTTGAATTTGTTTCAAACGCGATAGGCGCGCAGGGCACAGTCTGCGGCGGCGGAAGATATGATCTGCTTGTTGAAGAATTGGGCGGACCGAAGACTCCCGCTCTCGGTTTCGGAATGGGAACAGGAAGGCTTAAAATGCTTTTATCCGCTCAGGGAATCGAATTGCCCGGTGACAATGTATGTGAAATTTATATTGCGCCGACGGATAAAGAATCCTCTTATAAAGTAATGTCAATGGTTACCGATTTGAGAGCGAGCGGAATTCACGCCGAAACAGATGTAGTAGGTCGTTCTCTCAAAGCGCAGATGAAATACGCGGATAAAATAGGCGCCAGATATACAACGGTTATCGGAAGCGATGAACTCGCCGCCGGTAAAGTTAAAGTTAAAAATATGTCGTCGGGTTCAGTTGCTGAACTTGATATTGACAATTTTGAAGATAATTTCCTCAGATACACAATCAATGAAACTGCCTCCGATCTTGCCGATGACGTGAATACCGATACGGCTTTTTCCCTGACAGACTATCTTGATAACATTAATTGAAAGGACGACCATAATGGATTTTATGACAGGGCTCAGCAGAACCGATTATTGCGGAAATCTGCGTGAAAGTGATATTGGCAAAGAAGTAACCGTCGCGGGATGGGTTCAGCGTCAGAGAGATCTCGGGTCATTGATATTCATTGACCTCAGAGACAGGACCGGAATTGTCCAGCTTGCGTTTGACGAGTCAACCGATAAAGAAATCTTTGACAAAGCTTTTACATCAAGAAGCGAATATGTTCTTATGGCTAAAGGAACAGTCAGAGAAAGATCGTCAAAAAACAAAGATATTCCTACAGGAGATATTGAAATTGAGGTAAACGACCTCAGAGTTCTTTCAAAGAGCGAAACTCCCCCGTTTGAAATAACAGAAAACTGTCAGACTTCAGAGCTGACCAGACTCAAATACAGATATCTCGACCTCAGAAGACCCGACCTTCAGAAAAATATTCTGATGCGTCACAAGATAACTAAAATCACCCGCGATTTCTTTGATGAAAACGGATTTGTGGAAATTGAAACTCCGATACTGATTAAGTCCACTCCCGAGGGAGCCAGAGACTATCTTGTTCCCTCAAGAATTCACAAAGGAAAGTTTTACGCCCTTCCGCAG
>JAFWRV010000373.1 GCA_017519685.1 Clostridia bacterium | reverse complement strand
TTCTGGTTGTTTGCAGCGAACTTCTTCATAAAAGATATAAAAAGAAGGGAATCAGCGAGGAAATCTATTGGAACGGTATTGACGATTTCCGCTGCAAATTGCTTGAGTGCATTGAATGCGAAGGCGTTCACGGAACTTTTGTTGCCGATTGGAATGACGGATTTTTTGCGATGAACCGTTTTGCCCTCGGCAGATTTCAGTTTGAGTATGACACATTCGGTGACAGTTTCACAACATCCGCCGGAATAAAAATAAAAAAAGGACAGCGCTGCATTAACTTTCATATCCCGTCATCGGGAATACCGCTGACAGATGACGTAAGATTCGACGCTTACAAAAGAGCTTATGAGTTTTTCAGCGATGTACGCACAAAGCAGGGGTATCTGATTCTGCGCTGCAGTTCCTGGCTGCTTTTCCCGAAGCACAGAGAGTTTCTGCCTGAAAACTCAAACATCCTGCGTTTTATGGATGATTTTGAGATTTATGATTATGAGGAAAAGGAAGGCTTTCACGATGACTGGCGCATATGGGGGCATTACTCCGATGTTCCGCTTGAAGAAAGACCTGCGGATACCGGTCTGCGCGCCGCTTACAAGAAATGGATGATGGCGGGCAACAAAACGGGATACGGCAGAGGAGTAATAGTTTTTGACGGAAAAAAGATAATAAAATGAACTTTAGCACTCTCGTTACGAGAGTGCTAATTATTTACAATTTGTTCATATATATCCTGAGGATTATTCACATACTCCCTGTATATTATGTTTGTAAGCATCAGTTCAAAGGGGGTATTATAATGAACGCTGAAAAATTCACAAAGAAAAGTATAGAGGCGATTCAGTCGGCGCAAAGCATCGCCTCGGAAAACGCCAACCAGCAGATTGAGCAGATTCATCTGCTTTACGCGTTGCTGACTCAGGAAAACGGACTTATCTCCTCCCTGATTGAAAGCATGAGCGTCAATTCGTCCGCTCTGACAAACAATATCCAGACCAAAATCGGCTCTCTGCCGAAAGTCAGCGGCGGAGAAAGTTATTTTTCACATTACGCCGCCGCGGCAATCGACGAAGCGGAAAAAGCGGCAAATCAGATGCGCGACGATTATGTTTCCGTTGAGCATATTATGCTCGGTATCATAAGGAAACCCGACCCGGATATGAAGCAGCTTTTACGCTCCGCCGGTATCACTGAAAACTCGTTTCTTACCGCGCTCAAAAATGTCAGAGGTTCCGGTTCGGTCAAATCAGACAGCCCGGAGGATACCTATGACGCTCTTAAAAAATACGGCAGGGATCTGACCGAATCCGCGAGGCAGCAGAAACTCGACCCGGTCATCGGCAGAGATGAGGAAATCAGAAACGTTATCCGTATTCTTTCGAGAAAGACCAAAAACAATCCGTGTCTGATAGGTGAGCCGGGTGTCGGCAAAACCGCAATCGCCGAGGGACTTGCCCAGAGAATTGTCAAGGGCGATGTGCCCGAAAGGCTTAAAAACAGAACGGTATTTTCGCTCGATATGGGCTCGCTTGTCGCGGGCGCAAAGTACAGGGGCGAATTTGAGGAAAGGCTCAAGGCGGTCCTGACCGAAATCCAGAAGAGCGAAGGCAGAATCATTCTTTTCATTGATGAACTTCACCTGATTGTCGGAGCCGGTAAAACCGACGGTGCGATGGACGCAGGCAATATACTCAAGCCGATGCTCGCGAGAGGCGAACTTCACTGCATCGGCGCGACAACGCTCAATGAATACAGACAGTATATTGAAAAGGACGCCGCGCTTGAAAGGCGTTTCCAGCCGGTTACGGTTGATGAGCCCTCGGTTGAGGACACCGTATCAATTCTCAGAGGACTCAAGGAGAGATATGAGGTTTATCACGGAGTAAAAATCCAGGACAGCGCCCTGATAGCGGCGGCAACGCTCAGCGACAGATATATCAGCGACAGATTCCTTCCCGATAAGGCAATCGACCTTGTTGACGAGGCGTGCGCCACAATCAAGACCGAGATTGACTCAATGCCGTCGGAGCTTGATGAAATCAGTCACAAGATTATGCAGCTTGAGATTGAGGAAGCGGCGCTCAAAAAAGAAACGGACAAGCTTGCGCTCGAGCAGCTTGATAAGGTCAGGGAGGAACTTTCGTCTCTGCGCGATGAATTCAATTCGTTAAAGGCGAAATGGGAAAATGAGAAGAAATCAATCGGCAAAGTCACGGAGCTCCGTTCACAGATTGAAAGCATAAATTCTCAGATTGAAAAGGCGCAGAACGATTATAATCTCGACCTGCTTGCCGAACTGAAATACGGTAAACTTCCCGCTCTTCAGCAGGAGCTTGAGGAGCTTGAAAAGAAAACCGAGGAAAACGACAGGGATTCCATCCTCAGAGACAGGGTAACCGATGAGGAAATAGCGAAAATCGTTTCCAAATGGAGCGGAATCCCGGTATCAAAGCTTGTCGAGAGCGAAAGAGAGAAACTGCTTCATCTCGATGATATTCTGCATAAGAGAGTCATCGGTCAGAATGAGGCGGTCAGCAAGGTCTGCGACGCGATTCTCCGCTCCCGCGCCGGTATCAAGGACAGCGGCAAGCCCATCGGCTCGTTCCTGTTCCTCGGCCCGACAGGCGTCGGCAAAACAGAACTTGCCAAGGCGCTCGCGCAGGCGCTGTTTGATGATGAGCATAATATCGTGAGAATCGATATGAGCGAATACATGGAGAAGTATTCCGTGTCGCGTCTTATCGGCGCGCCTCCGGGATATGTCGGCTATGATGAGGGCGGTCAGCTTACCGAGGCGGTAAGGCGCAAGCCCTATTCGGTGGTGCTGTTTGATGAAATCGAAAAGGCGCATCCGGATATATTCAATGTTTTGCTTCAGGTGCTCGATGACGGCAGAATAACCGATTCTCAGGGCAGAACCGTTGACTTCAAAAACACGATAATAATTCTGACATCAAACCTCGGCTCAGATATTATCCTCGACGGAATTAAAGACGGCGAGATAACAGACGAGGCAAAGGATGCTGTCAACGCGCTGCTCAAGCGTTCATTCCGTCCCGAGTTTCTCAACAGAATAGATGAAACGGTATTCTATAAACCGCTCACCAGAGAAAACATCGACGGCATAATCGAACTGCTTATCGCGTCACTCAGGGAACGCCTTGAGGAAAAACAGCTTAACCTGACTGTCAGCGACAGCGCAAAGAAATACATCGCCGACGAGGGCTACGACCCGGTTTACGGCGCAAGACCTCTCAAGAGATTCCTGCAGTCAAGGGTTGAAACGCTTGCGGCGAAGCTGATAATCTCCGATGATCCCGAACCCGGAGCAACTCTCGCGATTGACTTTGACGGCAAAGAACTGACAGGCAAATTCGAGTAAAACCCTTTTATAAAACAGATGCCCTCCCCGGTGAAATCGGGGAGGGCAATTTATGCTCGTTTTATATATAAGCTTCGGTATTTAACTGAGTACTCCGGTATTTGCGAAATAACCGTTTGAGAAAACATACTTTAAGTAAGTTGCGAATGTGCCTGCCTCTGTTTTTACGGCTTCAAACTTTTCGGGTATCGAGCTGTCTGCTTTCAGAGCGGCTGTCAGATTCCGGAAGAAGGTTACGAAATCCGTGAGCAGAGATGCGGAGCAGTCGGGCTCTTCTTCAATGACGGTTTCGACGTCGTCTATTCTGACATAGAATATGATTCTGCCGTTTTCATTCTCCTTATATCCGGTTGAAATATGATGACTTGAACCGTCAGCGGCATCGAAGCGGGCACCGCCCTGAATCTGACCGGTGAAACCGTCAAAACAATCATAATAATAGTATTCGGGTTTAAGGTTCAAGACAGTTCCGTCTTTTAAAGTGACCGTAATCATATTAGGAGTATTTGCATTGCATAAGCAGGATACTTTTCCGCTTTCATTACGGCGCTCGGAATCATTATATGAAATCCCGACTCTGCTGTTAAAATCGCTGTTTCCATCACCGGGTTTAATATCTTTTATATAATCCTTATAGCCCAGAAGAGTAAACTCAAATTCATAACCGGGACCTCCGCATACTTCCGGCACGGTAAATCTGCGTCTGCCGGGCTCAGTGCTGTCAATTTTCCCGCTCATATGGTTATCCTCAAGCACGATGCCTTCTGAAAATGTCAGCGCAACATTAACACCGGAAAGGAAATAAGGACTTTCCGTATCTTCGGGATTATAAATAATATCTTTGGTATAAGCGTGAGCATTTTCTTCCGGTATTGCGGAAACCATTTCCCCGATATAGTCAATTTCAATTTCACCCGGCTCAGCCATATCGGAATTGTCTTCGACTCCGCTGTTATTATAGAACCTGTAACAGTGTTCAGCGCCTTTTTCAAGATATGTCATAATCGGCCAGCCGCACCATCCGAAGTAACAAACATCCGTTACTTTGTCGCCCTCAATCTTCTGAGACTCCTCAAACCATTCACCGAAAATATAGTATCCTTTTTCGGGCGCTGTAAATGTATAATAACCTTTAAGCAGGCTCGATACATTGTTTTTGCCGACTTTAAGCTCGCCGAGCCAGGGTGAAGGGTCGGGCGCCTTATGATTAAAATCATAGTAGTTTTCGGGCCAGCTGAGAGCTGTGTGCTCATCATTGTTCGTCGAGAATGCAATCATAAAAGAACCTGCTGCGATAATAAGCGCAAAAATGAATGATAATACTTTTTTCATAATAACCTCTCCATAACATAATGTGATTTCACTTACCGGACTTTTGTCTCTGTTCAGTCCGTGTGTTAATGTATACACATGTGCGCACAGGGTGTTACAGGTTGAGATGAAAAAAGATTAAAAAATCAGTTTCACGGAGCCGTGAAACTGATTCTCTTTATATATTCAGATTAGATATATATCTGACTGCCTGAGTCGCGGCAACCGCGCCGTCGGCGGTGGCGGTAACAAGCTGGCGTACCTCTTTTCCTCTGTTGTCACCGGCAACGAAAACTCCGTTTGTCTTAGTCAGACAGTTTTCCGATGAAACTGCGTAACCCGAAGCGTCGAGCTCTATGATGTCACCGAAGTTTTTGTTTTCGGGAATTCTGCCGACCGCTACGAAAAGTCCCCTGATTTCAAGCTCACGCGTGTTGCCCTGCTTATCGGTGACCTCTATTCCTCTGAGCCGTTTGTCGGCAATCAGTTTTGTAACCGTGCTGTTATAAATGATTTCAACATTTTCGCGCTCTTTCAGACGGGAAACCGTTGTTTCCTCGCCTCTGAATTCATCGCGCCTGTGAATAAGATATACCTTCTCGGCAATATCTGCCATATAAAGGGCGTCCTCGAGCGCCGTGTTTCCGCCGCCGACAACCGCGACCGCCTTGTTTCTGAAAAACAAGCCGTCACATGTGGCGCAGTATGATACTCCGCGTCCCGTGAATTCCGCTTCGCCCTCAACTCCGAGCAGTCTGCTTTCGGAACCGGTCGCGATGATAACCGCTTTTGCTTCATATTCGGATTTCGGGGTGACGACGGTTTTGGTTTTGCCGTTGTCCTTTATTGAGGTTGCCTTTTCAAAGATAAATTCCGCGCCGAGGGCAACAGTCTGGTTGTAGAGTTTCGTCGCGAAATCAAGGCCGGAGATATGCTGCTCCACGGGGTAGTTTTCAATGTCGGGAGTTTTTATTATCTGACCGCCGAAACCCTTTGCCTCAATCACAAGCGTGCTTTTTGCGGCGCGTCTTGCGTAAATCGCGGCGGTAAGACCCGCGGGACCCGCGCCGATAATTATAATATCGTACATCAATTGCCTCCGATAAGGTCAAGAATCTCATCCTTGTTTTTGAGTCCGACGCTTCTACCAGCCTCCTCGCCGTTTCTGAAAAGAACAAGGCAGGGAATTGAGAATACGTCGTATTCATCGGAAAGGTCTTCCTCGTCGTCAATGTTGACGGAAACGATTTTTACCGATTTGTTTTCTTCGGCGATTTCCTCAATTGTCGGTTTGAGTATCTGACAGGGGCCGCACCAGTCCGCGTTGAAATCCACGAGAACGGGTATATCAGACTGAAGAACTTCGGTGTCAAAATTATCCGCTGTGCCTGTAATAACTGCCATAATTATTTCCTTTCTCAGATAAGAGCTGCTATATCTTTTTCAATATCTTCGGGCTTGCAGGTCGGGCTGTATCTGTTTAC
>JAFWRV010000372.1 GCA_017519685.1 Clostridia bacterium | reverse complement strand
TTCAATCTGTACTGATCGACTTTATGCTCTTCAAAAAGCTGAACAATCTCATAATACTTCATTTTGACCTGAGACTGTTTTTCAGCATAATAACTGATACCGAGAATAATTATAGCCGGTATAAGAATATACGGTATCAGAGTTATCAGTTTTCTTTTTTTGCTGTTATTGGGTTCGTTGGAATTATTCAATTTTCCGCCTCCTTAATTCGTATATATTTCTTCCTTCAAAACGCCTATAAAAGGAAGATTTCTGTATTTTTCCGCATAATCAAGTCCGTAACCTACAACAAATTCGTCCGGGACTTCAGCGCCCGAATAATCCGCATACAAATCAACGGCTCTGCGCTCGGGTTTATCAAGAAGAGTGCATATTTTTATACTTGAGGGATGTCTGTCAATCAGAAGATTTCTGACATAATCAAGGGTTCTTCCGGAGTCAAGAATATCTTCGACAAGAAGAATATCATAGTTTTCAACATTAATATCCAGATCCTTGACTATTTTGACAACACCTGTTTTATTCTCGGTGTCGCTTCCGTAGGAAGACACGCACATAAAATCAATTGAACACGGTACTGTTATTTCTCTCATAAGATCGGCCATAAACACGACAGACCCTTTGAGTATGCTGACCAGCATAAGGTTTTTGCCCTTATAATCATTACTGATCTGTTTGCCGAGCCGTTCGACTATCTGATGAAGCTGCTCTTCACTGTAATAAACTTCTTTGATATCCTCAAGCATTACATCGTCTTCTTTCTTATTTCGATTTTGATTTTATTAACGGTTTCGCCGGTAACCTTAAAGCGTTTTGTCAATCCGCATCCAAACGCGCAGAGAAGACCTTCACTGTCCGCTATAACGGGAACAGCGTCCCTGATTTCGGGAGGAATTCCCTTTTCATTCTGGATTTTTCTGAGTGATTTGGATATTGACGCATTCGGCAGAATAATCTTATCTCCGGGCAGTCTTTTTCTCGAAATAAGCCTGCCAATTATATTATCATTGTCACCGATAAAAACTGATAATTCACTATTAATATTTTGTGAAATAATTATGTCATCAGTATTATAAGAAACTGTTATTATATAGTCTCCGAAAAAGTTTTCTCCTTCTTTGAGTTCGACAGTATCTTCAACATTTCCCTTTTCGCCGGGAAACTCAAGAATACCGTTTCTGGTCCTCGCGAATTTCGCTCCGGAAAGCTGGATTTTCATTCCCCTTCCCTCATTGCAGTATATCTCCGCCGCGCTTAAAATATCTGTAATCATCTTATTGGAATAATCCGATATGTTTTCCTTTTCAAGCACGGAAGAAATAACTCTGTTACGCACGGGAAGCGGATAAGAATTTATCAATTCTAAATCATAGCCGCCCGGCACAGCGCATTTTTCAAAAGCTTCTTCCGCAACGTCTTTGAGATAATCCCGGTCGGCATTGAGTGAATCAATACATTTATGCGCCGCCGATTCAAAGCCCGGATTAATCTTTTTAAGCTCGCTTATGACATTGTGCCTGATTCTGTTCCTTGCGTAAACCACATCTGAATTTGTTTTATCCGTCACATATTCAAGACTGTTTTCTCCGCAGTAATCAAGTATTTCGTCTTTGGAGCAGTCAATCAGAGGTCTTATAACATTTCCCCTGACCGGAGGAATGGAACAAAGCCCGTTTAATGTTGCACCGCGGGAAAAGTTAAACAGAAAAGTTTCAATTCTGTCATTGAGATTATGAGCGGTCGCGATATATCCGTCAGGGCAGACTTTGTCAAAAAACTCATACCTTACTTTTCTGCCCGCTTCCTCAACTGTCATTCCGTTTGTTTCGGCAACAGAGGAAACATCAGCTTTTAATACATGAAGTTTCACTCCGTATTTATCGCACATACGGCGGACAAATTCTTCATCACTGTCGGCGTCGTCTCCGCGCAGGCAGTGATTTATATGCGCCGCCTCAATATCAATTTGCAGGTCATCCTTCAAAGACAGAAGAACATGAAGCAGCGCTGTTGAATCGCTTCCGCCCGAAAGCGCGACAAGTACTTTCGCTCCGGGTTTCAGCATATTGTATTTTTTAATACAAGAAAGGACTTTATACTTCATCGTGAACCTTATCAATTCCTATAAAGAGTGTATGCTCTCCGTCCCAAATGAAATCGACGGTACCTGTTGAGCCGTGTCTGTTTTTTGAAACAATTACAGAAACGGTATTTGCCTCACGCTCACCGTCGGCGGGTTCGGCATCATAAGAAGAGGAGTTTTCTTTGTCGTCTTTATAATAATCCTCACGGTAAAGCATCATAACTATATCGGCATCCTGCTCGATAGAACCGGAATCGCGCAGGTCGGCAAGCTGCGGCTTATGAGATTTACCTCTTGCCTCGGTTACTCTCGAAAGCTGAGCGCAGCAGATAACAGGAACATTAAGATCTTTAGCCATATTTTTAAGGCTTCTTGTGATTTCACTGATTTCATTGACTCTGTTTTCCGCTCTGACACTCGAATGAATCAAACCGAGATAATCAATAAAAATACACTCGACTCCTCCGAGTCTTCTTGCTTTCGCTTTCATTTCGGGTACGGTGATGGAAGAAGTATCATCGAAATAAAGCTTACATTCACTTAATTTGCCTGTCGCAACGCCGATACGTTTCCATTCATCGGGAGAAATATTGCCTTCTCTCATTTTCTGACTTGAAACGCAGGCCTCGCTGCCGAGCACACGCATCGCGAGCTGTTCCTTGGTCATCTCAAGTGAAAAGAACAACACTTTTCTGTTACCCAATACAGCCACATTACGCGCAAGATTAAGAGCAAAGCTTGTTTTACCCATTGCAGGTCTCGCGCCGACAATAATAAGGTCGGATTTGTTAAGACCGGTTATTGTTTTATCAAGCTCGGCAAAGCCGGTCGTATATCCTTTATACTGCTCTTTATCTTCACCCGATAATTTTTTAAGAGTATCAAAAACCTGATTGACAAGTACGTCCTTAAGCAGCGACGGGGAATTATTGGTTTTTCCCTGCCGGATATCATAAATCTTCTGCTCGGCGTCATTGAGCAAATCATCAGCGGACAATTCCTGATTTACGGCGCTGTCAATAGTTTCGGATGAAACGTTAATAAGCGTTCTGATATAATATTTTTCTCTGACTATCTTGGCGTAGGTTTCGACATTTTCTGTTGACGGAACCATCTGGGCAAGATCAAAAAGATACTTTCTTCCCGACGCGCTGTCAAACACGTCGTGTTCAACCAGATAGTTGAGAACAACAAGAGGATCGATTTTCTTATTTGTATCGTCAAGATACAGCATGGCGGAAAATATTTCACGGTGCTGAGGGGTATAAAAAGAGTCCGGAGTAAGATAAACAGATGCCTGAGAAAGACATGAGGGATCGACAAGGATACTGCCGAGTACCGCTTGCTCCGATTCCAGACTGTAAGGCATTTTAATCCCTTCAAGGGACATATAGTTCATTTCAGCCATTATTATTCACCGACACTTACATAAAGGGACGCTGAGATTCCGTTATATACTTTAACCTCAACCGGATATACACCGAATGATTTGATGTCCTCGACTTCAACTTTTTTCTTGTCAACGTCGATTTTAAGTTCATCGGATATCGCCTTGGCGACGTCCTTGGAAGTAACCGAGCCGAAAAGCTTACCGTTTGCTCCGGCTTTGGCGGACAGTTTTATTGTTTTTCCTTCAAGTCTGGCGGCTGTTTCTTTTGCCGCAGCTATTTCGGTTTCAAGTTTATGCTTTTCGGCGGATTCCTTATTCTTCAATTCGGCAAGCGCCTGGGAATCTGCCTGACCCGCAAGTTTTCTCGGAAACAGGAAATTACGCGCGTATCCGTCTGATGTGTTGACAAGTTCACCTTTTTTTCCGAGTCCCTTTACATCCTGTAAAAGTACAACCTTCATATAATTAACCTCCCTGTGAAATATTATCCAATTCTGATATCAGCATCGATTTAAGAGTATCCATATCGATGTCTTTCCGCTGGCTGGCAGCCATCGTCTGATGCCCGCCGCCGCCGAGTTTTTCCATAACAAGCTGAACATTGGTCTCCCCGAAACTTCTTGCCGAAACGCAGGCGGCGTCACCGTCTTTATACAAAACAAACGAGGCGCTGATGGAATTTGAATTCAATAACTCATCCGCCGCTTTTGCCGCTATCAGTTTGTTATTGCCGGAGTCTTCGGAAACTTCGGAAATCACAAATCTGCCGTGTTCCTGCGCGTTGAGAACAACACTCTTTATCTGTTTGTTGACTTCAAGCGAATTTGAAAAATACTTATTGACCCTGACCGTGTCGGCGCCGGAATTGCACAGATAAGCCGCCGCCTCAAATGTCATGGAGCCCGACCTCAAAATATAGTTTTTGGTATCAAGCACTATTCCCGAAAGAAGCGCCTGAGCTATAAGAGGATGAACTCTGTTATCCGAAATCACATACTGAATAAGCTCGGTCACAATCTCACACGCAGATGAAACTCCCGGATTGTGAATAAACAGTCCGTCATCGGTATCCGTTCCCGGCGACACTCTGTGGTGGTCGATAATAACCTTACGGCGCGCTTCGGCAAAAAGTTCCGGAAACTCGCACATTTTCGGAGAATGTGTATCGCAAAGAATGAAAAGGGTATTGTCACCCATAAGCTCGGTTGCTTCCCTGAAATTGATGAAATAATCCGAGAATTCGGAGTTCTTTAATTCATCATAGAGAGGTCCCGCAAGTGTCTTTTCCGGATTGAACGCAATGTTTGCTTTAAGCCCGATACTGTTACAGGCGTAAGCCATTCCGACTGACGCGCCGAGACTGTCAAAATCCGAAAACTGATGTCCGCAGATAATAACGTTACTGCTAT
>JAFWRV010000371.1 GCA_017519685.1 Clostridia bacterium | reverse complement strand
TAGAAGTACTGGTTGGGGTCGCCGGCGAAGTTGCCGAGGCCCTCGTTTTCGTTCTTTACGGCGTGGCTGTGGACGATATCCATGATGACGCTGATGCCCTTCTCGTGGGCAGCATCGATGAGCTGCTTCAGTTCCTCGGGAGTGCCGAAGCGGGAGGATGCTGCGAAGAAACTGCTGACGTGATAGCCGAAGCTGCCGTAGTACGGATGCTCCTGAATGGCCATGATCTGAATGCAATTGTAGCCGTCCTTATAAATTCTCGGGAGCACATTCTCGCGGAATTCATTGTAGGTGCCCACGCCTTCCTTGTCCTGCGCCATACCGATATGGCACTCATAGATGAGCAGCGGTGAGGTGTTGGGACGGAACTTCTTCACCTTCCACTCGTAGGGTTCCTCACTCGGCATCCATACTTGAGCGGAGAAAATCTTCGTCTCCGGATCCTGAACAACGCGCGTTGCCCAAGCGGGGATGCGTTCGCCTTCCCCACCTTCCCAGCGGACGAGGAGTTTGTAGAGCTGGCCGTGCTTCAGGTGCTTGGCGGCCATTTTGATTTCCCAGGCTCCTTATTCATACCCGCCGTGATTATGAAAGTATGCGCTGTTCACATCAATTATCATCTCGCCGTATTTCTTTGCGTCGGGCTTCAGACCTCTGGTGGAGATTTCACCCGATTCGACCATAGAGGCAAATATTGACTCATAATCATCCGCAGGAGATTTGTAATGATAATTCAGATGCGTTCTTTCGGATACAATATCCGGATTCACATAACTTTCCTTTTTCCTCTCATTGTGCCTTTCGGTATTGCCGATTTGCTTTGCCGTCAGATTGTTGTTCCTGGCAACGATTCTGTCGATGCCGTCGTTTCTTGCAATGCGTATCACCCACTTTCTTTTTATAGATTTGTTTTCGCAACGGTTGCGCGGGACTTGCAGATACTTTTGGCAAAGTATCATAACCCACTATGACACTTTCACCCATTCGGTTGCAAAGTGCCGTGGGCTCTGCGAGGCGGTTTGCGGTTTCTGCGGAAACCTCGCGTATACGGCATATATTTCGCCTGTGTTTTGGCTCATATATCCGCATCCGTTTGCTCAAATCTGCGTTTTGAGCAAAGATTAAGCGGTGCCGTTTTTGGCACCGCTTAGCTGCGCTTACGCGTATTTTTCTTCTTTGGTGCCAATTCCGGCACCGTCATCAGAACATATCAAGCACGTCAAGAACATCGGCTTCGTTCTGAGCCAGCTGTTCTTCTGTCGGCTCTGGTATATCCGCTGTATCATTTTCGTTACTGTTATCCGATACAACAACGGATATATTTTTGATTTCATCACGGATTACTTCCCTGATATCATCGAGCAGGGCGTTATTGCTCTCGCCATGTATCCTGCCGAGAATAGCTTCAATGATGAATTCATTTCTTGAGAATGAATCATCATTTTTCCGCTCATTGAAGAAATCAATTATTTCTTTCTGCTTCGGCTTGTTCGGATTCATCCTCAGGTTAATTCGGTATTCGTTTTTCATAATCTGCCGTTCCGTATCTGAACATCTGCGAGATACTCATAACCTTTTGCCGCGGCGCAGATATCATTGGCGATTTTCACTCTGTCGGGGTTATACCTGTAAAAGTTCTTTACCAAACAACCGCCGCCACCGGTTATATACAGATTCATTGTATTCTCGTCATAACCGTGCTCGCGCAATCGGCGGAAGATATCGTCAACATAATTCTTTGCAGTGGCTTTAATGAGCTTCAGATCCGCGGGAGCAATATCGGCTGAGCCGGTTATCAGTATTTCATCAATAATACTGTCGTGCAGTTCTCTCTGAGTTTTTCTCATAAACTCTTCACGTATAGCGAGCGTTGCCTGATAGGTTCCGAACTTCTCCGTGAACATTTTACCCGCCTGAGGTTTGCCGTCAATCATATACAGCACATTCATAGTGCCGTTACCGATATCGGCAACCATATTCACGCCTTTGAGCGCAGAAGCGTATTTCGCAACTGCGGCATAACCTTGGGGATAGATACTTGCTCCGGCAATCTTAACGGAATACTTAACCGAATCGAATACAAACTCAACTTCGGTATTCTGCAGCAGATATTCTCTTAACCGTTCTTTCTGCCCGGAAGTCCAGGTCAGAGGCAGACCGGCGGCAATATGAACCATTGCGGAAGTGAAATTCATATCTCTGAGTTCCATCGCAATCGCCGCGAGAGTAAGAGCGTAATAGTCACCGTCAAGGTCTTTGCTTGTGACAAATTCCTTATGACCTTCACCGATTATATAATACCTGCCGTTAAACACAAGCATATCCTTTGTGAAAAGTGGCTCATAATCATAAACCGCCAGCCCTGCCCGAAAGCAATGGTTGGCGGTTTTGATATTTCCGTATCCGTGGTCAATTCCGATAATCAGCAGATTTCTGTCTTCGTTATATATCATACTCATTCTCCTTTCCGGGCGC
>JAFWRV010000370.1 GCA_017519685.1 Clostridia bacterium | reverse complement strand
CTTTTTCAATTATATCTCTCCTTAACAGTTAACCGGAAAAATCAGCGCGGCATTGAAGATACTGAAAATATATCTGAAAAATTCCTTTATTCTTAACAGAAAAGTTTCAAACAGCGGCGCTTTCGCCTCGGTTGTGCCGGGGCCTCCCAGGACAGCGTTTCTGTCGGGAATACCGTCGTCAAGCAGGAACTTGTCAAGCAGCGGCGCAAGCACTGCCGTCGCAATCTCATAGCTGTTGTCGGCGCCTAAAACAAGCGCTCTGTTCCATTTATACAAATCAACATACTCAATACTGTCAAGTCCGAAAACGGAGGCAATCTTATTGAGAGAATCGGTCGTCACCCTGTTTCCCGTTTCCGAAAGGACATATTTGAGCAGAGTGTTGAGAGCGATAATAACTATCTTTCCCTCGGGCGAGGCCGAGGTGGGTATATCCTCATTTCCCCTGTAAACAACAGACACAACCGTTGTTATGACATCCATAAGAGATTCATAATCCGATTCCGGAAGCTTCGCGCCTGCCGATGCGGCAAGTTTCTCCACGCTTACGCCGTCCGTATCCTTTTCATAAAGAGGCATATCAAGCGCCTCGATGACAATTGGCATCACGGTATCGACAGCGTCGGCGAGGACGCCGCTGTCCGCCTTGAGCATCCTTTTAAGAGACTCGGGAGCAATAACCCTGTCAATCTTTTTTGCTACCGAATATTTGAAATATCCGAGTGAATACGCGGTATAATCTTTCTTTATAAGCTCGCGCTGGGCATCGTTGTATGAAGCGGGAATATAATCGAAATCCGCTTCGGTGACACGTTCCATGCTTATCTCAACTTTACTGCTGCTCATATCCACCATACGGAATTCAAGCGGATAAGAAGTCAGCGCGGTGGAAAGAATATCATAAACCACCTTGCCGTTTGAGCCGGTAAACGATGTTATATTATTACCGTGCTCGTGCCCGGTAAACACATACTGAATTCCCCACTGAGCGAATTTCTCCGCAACGTCCTCATAATTTCTGACTATAAAATCCTTCATCAGGATATGAGCATACGGTATCGGCTCAAGCAAAGGATGGTGCATTGTGGCTATGACGGTTTTGCCGTCCGTCGCGGCGACTTTTGCCTGAGTTTCAATCCAGGAGAACAGTCTGTCATCAATGCCGTCTCCGTCATCGCCGGGGTCATTTGAGTCAATAGCTATAAGTCTGTATTTATCGGACAGATCCGCGGTATATGAAAAGGTTTCGCTGTCAACAGCAATCGCCTTGTCCAATCCGAGGTTGGCATAATACTGTTTCAGATCGTCGACACCGGAATCGTAATAGTCGTGGTTGCCCGGAACAATATAAACGGGAATGCCGCTTTCATTCTGAAAATCTTCAAGCAGAGAGGCAAAAAATCTGTGCTGATCCTCCCTGCCGTTATGGGCAAAATCGCCGCTCATCATAACGAAATCCACGCCGTTTTTCTCCGCTTTTTCAAGAGCGCTCTTTACAATACCCGCCGCTTCGAAATTAAGATTTCCCGAACTGTCGGCGTGATAGTAAAGCTCACTTTCGGGATAGTTCACCGGTACCTCCGCATCAGGCAGTTTAAGATGAATATCGGTAGCGACGGCAAATTTGATTTTGTCGCTTTCCGCGCCGGCAAATGAAGGAATTATACAAAGTAACATTACTGTCAAAGCAGACAGAAAAAGCGCCGTAAATTTCTTTAATGTTTTCATACTCAGACCTCCAATTTGTATTATTTTAACCTATTATATATATAAAAGTCAATATATTTAGGTCATTATTGACAAATTTAACAGAAATGATATATAATAATGATAATATGATTAACTGTATCGTGGAAGGTGCCGCTTATGAAATTTCTGAATTTTTTTATATCCGTGATAGTCACGATTTCGACCATTCTCGGTGTGGATATCGGGTACGGAAGAAACCCGAAAAAAAGAACCATAGACCTCAGCGGTTACAAGCAGGTCTGGAGCGATGAATTCGACGGCGATTCACTGAACACGGACAAATGGAATGACAATCAGAATGTGGATACCATTCACTGGGGCGCGGTGCGAAAGGGCGGTTTCTGGCACAAGGATTTAATCAGCGTCAGTGACGGCGCCCTTCATATAGGAGTCAGATACGTTGACGAGAAGCAAGCTGCGGAATACGGCGACGACTACAAGGCGGGCTGGTACACCGGCTATGTCACCACATATAATTCCAATCCGGATAACAAATCCGAGCCCGATACATTCCTGCGCGGGTATTACGAAACCAGATGTATTCTGCCCGAGGGCGAGGGATTCTGGTCAGCGTTCTGGTTTATGAATAAAGGCGTTTACAATGCGGACTCAAGCGGAAAGGACGGCACGGAAATTGACGTTTTCGAGAGTCTGAACTACCGCCGTGACGGAAAGAAAACCTCGGACCTCGTGTCAATCAATCTTCACTGGGATGGGTATGACGAGGATCACAAGCACTTCCATGTCGGGGATTTTTATCCCGAAAATCCCTATAAGGAATTCAATACCTACGGCGTTGAATGGACTGAGGACGAATACATTTTTTACATAAACGGTCACGAATGCGCAAGGACGGATAAAGGCGGGGTTTCGGAAAACCCGGAATGCATGCTTCTGTCAGTTGAGATTGCCGGTGACAACGGTATCGCTTCGGGCAGAGGAGATATAAATCTCAACACCGGAAACCCGGAATTCATTGTTGACTACGTAAGGGTTTATCAGAAATAAAAATCGTGGGGTTTTATTATGGTTATTATCAATAAAGTTGCGGACCTTCTGAGGGATGTCAAGGCGTACTGGCGTGTTCCCGCCAAGGGTGATTACGTCCCTTATAAAGAATATCTTATGCTGTCGGTCGGCTGGCTCGGAATGCGCCTCGCGACCGTCTTCGGCATCGCTTTCGGCGTAAACAATCCTTTCACGGCGATGACCCTGCATATGACCCACCGCGATCTGATTATTCTCAGCTATATCTGCACAGCCATAGGTTATGCCCTGGCTCCTCTGAACGCTTATATTATCGATAATCTCAGGAGCAGAGCCGGTAAATACAAAGTTTATGTCCGTCTTGCGATTCCTTCGGGTATCCTTTCGCTTATCGCTCTGTATTTCCCCTATGAGAAAATCGGTTATTTCCCGATGATTATATCCCTGTTTTTAATCGGACAGATACAGGGTTATGTTCAGGGATGGTATAACACGGGCGTCAGCAACCTCGTCTATGTTATCTCGCCGAATTCGCGCGAAAGAGTCAGAATAATGATGGTGACAAGTCTTGTTCACAACTTCGCGCCGAGTCTTACGGGACTGCTTATCCCGGTATTGAGCGATGTGCTCGCAAACGGAGATTTATACAATATCAACACATACAGGAAAATATATCCTGCTTTCATAATTATCGGCGTTGTACTGAGTATGACGGCGTATTTCGGAGTTCAGGAAAGAATAGTCCAGCCGAAATCGCAGGTTGCGGGCGTCGGGCTTATCGACGCGCTGCGTGAGGTTTCGCACAACAAGCTGTTCTGGATAAAATGCACTGACAGCTGGAACAATTTCATGGAGGATGCCAAAAACATCCTGATGCAGTGGCTGTTCTACTACGGCAAGGTCGGCTCAATGACGATGTACGGCATTATGGATACGGTGTCATATAACTCGTCAATGTGGGCAATGCTGATGTCTCCGTGGCTTATCGACAGACTCGGCAAGCGCGGCTTCAAGCTTGTAAAGAACATCTCCCAGGTTTTCATCACGCTCGGACTTGCCCTGACATATAAAAAGCATATTATATTTATCGGTATTTTCTACTTTCTCAACAGATTCTGGGAAACCAGCGAAGTCATTGACCGCTCGATTGAATCGGATATACGCGACTATCAGCAGTATATCAGCGGAGAAAGAATCGACGGCGCGTTCGGAGTGGTTGAGAACTACACAAGCGGCGCCATCGGAGCGGTAACGAACCTTTTCATCCCCTGGGTTTACAGGAAAAACGGCTTTGACGGAACCGATTACAATGTTCTGTATGTTTATGACGACAAAGGAAATTACAGACCGGATAACATTCTGTATAAACTGCTTGACGTTCTTCTGAAAGTATCGCTGGTCGGCGCGGCAATAGATGTCTTGCCGTGGTTCTTCTACGACCTTTCCGACACCGAGCAGAAATCCGTTATCCGTGTTATCAGAATAAGAAGCGCCGCTCAGGACCGTAAAGCCGGTATCTGCGACGACGGACTGTACTGTGAGGCGTGCGAGGCGTTGATTTCTTCACGCGAAAACGTCGGAAAGGAAATCGTCGGTAAATATGCCGCCTCGTCCTCCGACAGCAGAAAAGCGGTAAGACAAAAGAACCGTGAAATCAAAGCCGCGAACGAAGAAATTCAGATTGCGCAATTCGTAAACAGAGAAATCGACCGTTTCACGTCTCCCGCCGGAGAAAAAATTCTTGAGCTTTCGGTTCTTATGAACAACTCCCTTGACGGAACTTTCAACGGCAATCTATATGAGGAAGCGGTTAAATTCATTGACATACTTCCTGCCGGTAAAACTAAGGAAGAAAAAACTCAGCGAAACGAAGCCGTAAGAATGATAAAATCAATCAGGCGCTCGGAAAAAATTACGGCAAAGTATTACCCCGGCGGCATTGAGAATTACTCCGCCGCGGAGTTTGAAGCCGTGTTTGATATGCCCGAAGATACAAAAGAGCAAAAGAAAGCAAAACGCGCCGCCGTCAGAGAAGCAAGGCAGAGCAGAAACATTTACGGCAGAGCCATGAAGCCGTTCATCTGGGCAAAGCGCAACATTGTTCTCGCCGAAACCTACGCCGATATCGATTCTTTCATTTCGGATTATGATGAAACGAGAAAACGGCTTGACGAGGAAGCGGCTCGCAGAGCCGCGCAGGAAGCCGCCGCGCGTGAGGAACGCCGCGCCGAGGCAAAGCGCCGTAACAATAACAAATAAAATCAAATATAAATTCAAAAGCACTCCGGTACAGCGTACTGAAGTGCTTTTACTTTTCGACGAACCATCGTCCTATTATATTACAGCTTAAATTGGTGCTTCTCTCAAAGAAAAGATACCGTTCCTGCCCGCAGAGACTGATGGTATATCTGTCTCTCTGGCTGCCTATTCTCATTGCCGCGGACTCGCGTATATCGGTTACGCGGTCGATTTTGAATTTTCTGCCGTCCTCCCAGATAAGACGCTGCGGCATCATCCGTCCGTATTCATCAAAGAAGACATCGGCTTTAACATATATTTTATTCATTTTCCACCTTGATTTTCTTAAGAAAGTCGTTATGCGAATGAACAGGCGGCTCCGCAAGCTGATAACCCTTGCGCTTCATAATCCTGAATTTGAAATCGAGAAGCTCAATCGGAACGCAGAGAGTCGCCGCCGCGGTGAAGAAAGTGTTATCCGAATTCAGCACTCCCATAACATCCTCGTCGCTGAGCAGCAGTTCCGCGGCAAACAGATTCGCCTCTTTTTCCATCTCGGATATTTCATCAAAGAGCGCGACATCGTGATAGCTGCAGATTCTGTCTGAGCAATGCTCAAGTGTGTGAAAAATCTCGTGAGCGATGATTATCCAGCGCACCTCGGCGGAAAGGTCGGAATTGACGACCACCGAAAAGACTCCGTCCACACCCAGCGCGAACCCTTTGATTGCGCCGGGATGAGTCCCCATCGGCTGATAAAGCAAGCAGATTCCGAGGTCGCGGCAGAGCGTTTCGGGATTGTTTGTCTTATATTCATTTTTCAAAAATTCCGCTTTGCGGCAAATTTCATCAAGAGTCATTGTATTTCCTCAACCGTTTATTTGCGTTCTTCTGTTCTGCCTGTTCTTCTGTTATACTCATCCTTACAGGCAATATACGCCCTCATAACCGCCTCAAAAAAAGTATCTTTTTCGCTCTGCGAGAGTTCTCCGCCCGCGAAAAGAGCGGTGTTTTTCTCAAGCAGCGTCTTCATATCCCTTGCGCCCTGCTCTCCGTAAAGGCGGCCCGCTTCCGATATATAGTCCGCGGCATCGGCGGGATTCTCGGCGGAGTCGTCAAGCAGATATTTATCGGATATACCGAGAGCCGCGGAAAGCTTCAGCACAGTGGAACGTTTGGGAATTTTTTCACCGGCTTCATACCCGTAAACGGATCTTCCGGTAATGCCGCACATTTCCGCGAGCGCGTTCTGGGACAGCCCGAGCTCATTTCTTCTTTCCTTTAACTTTTCACCGAATGTTTTCATATTATCACCGTAAAATTTCAAGATAAGTTCCGTTTGATATAGAATTTCTGTGGAACTTTAATCACAGTTTAATACACTTTTTCGAATTTGTCAAGAACTTTTTAAGAATTTTATCGGAATTTTCATGAACTCCGTTTTTCAGAATTTCCGGTCCGGCGTATTGCCGCCAAAAAGAGGAAAGCCGCACAGCGCCAAAAACGCCGTACGGCTTATTATTTTAATACAATATAAGTAATGCTGTCATCACTGCGCGGCAATGCAATTGTCAAGCGCTTTGATTATTGCCTGTTTATCCATTCCCCTGCCGATAAAGACGAGTTTTACGCAACGGTCGCCGTAAACGGGATCCCAGGTCTTTTCAATATCGGGATTCATCGCAAGAATCTGCTTCTTTTCCTCCTCGGGGAAGGCGTCTATCCAGCTGCCGTCGCTTCTTACGGTTTTCTGGCGTCCGCTCTGCTCAAACACATAAGCGGTCTGGGGATCCTCGCTTATCCAGAAAAGTCCTTTTGCTCTGATGACATTCACGGGCCAGTTATTGAGAGCGAAATCCTCAAATTTTGCTCTGGAGAAGGGCTTTACAGTCTGATAGACAAAAGTGCCGATGCCGTATTCCTCCGCCTCGCCCTCATCGTGATCGTGATGGTGGTGATGGTGGCCGTGCCCGTGGTCGTGATCGTGATCATGGTCGTCATCGTGGTCATGGTCATCATGGTCGTGGTCGTGATCGTGGTCGTGGTCATGCTCGTCATGGCCGAAAAAAAGAGAGCCGTAAGCGGTTTTTTGTTTCCGCCACGGCTCCCCCGAAGAACTTAGGTTGGTATAAGTTCCTTTTTTTATGAGG
>JAFWRV010000369.1 GCA_017519685.1 Clostridia bacterium | reverse complement strand
GTTTGCTTTCTGACCGAGAATGATATTCGCTGTTCTCTCTGCGTTTATTCCGTAAGCGCCCCAGGTGAGGAAACTCGCCATTGTTGAGTTGATTCCGGTTGCGTATTTAACCGCTGACGAGTGAGGAAGCATCGGAACATTTATCTTTGCGACCTTTGTGAAATGGCTCAGAAGATTGACAACGGGACCGACATAGGGGAAAGCGGCAAGAACGGTTTTCGTCAGCCACCAGTTGGGCTTGTCGGTAAGAAATCCGGGAAGCACCGCGTAACTTGTGAACATACATTCGCCCGCCGCGGAAATTGCTTCCATAAGATTCTGAAACATAATTGAAATAGCGGCTTTTCCGTGGGGAGTCAGCGAGTCAACATCAAGGCCGAGTCCTTCGACAACAACCATATAACCGGCGTTGAGGTGGCATCCGCCTCTGTTCGCGGTTGCGTAACCGAGCCCCTGACCTACGGCGTGTCTCGGCTCATAAGCCGCAAGCTCCATTCCCTTTGCGTTTATTGCGAAATCCTCGCCGCCGTATTTTTTGCTCATCAGTCTGGTGCCGTCCGCAAGGTCGCTGAATTTTCCTTCGCGGGTAGCGACTTTTTTGATGATTTCTGTTATGTTGTCGTTTCTTCCGAATTCAAGGTCAAAGTCCGCCATTCCTTTCTCTTTGAGTTCCATCGCAAAAGCAACGGTACCGGCGAAAGAAATGCAGTCCATACCCATTTCGTCAATATGGTAATTCCACTCAATGATTTTTTCTATATCGTTATTGAGAATATTGGCTCCCATAAGACCGAGTATTTCAAGCTCCGGTCCCTTGACAACTTTGTTGTCAACATTAACCATTCTGGCGCATCTGATGACACATCCGGTGCACGCCGCGTTTGTAACAAGATGATTTTCGGCAAGCTCTTCTCCGGAGATTTTTTCAAAATCATCAAATCTGCCGGCGCTGAAATTTTTTGTGGCAAGAATGTGGTGCGCCTGCATCGGAGCGACAAGACCGGCGCTTCCGAGTTTGGGAAGCTGCCTTCCCGTGAGGGGATGAGTCTTGAGAGTGTGAACCCATTTTTCGTTGACTTTATTGAGCTTTGCGCGATTGGCTACTTCGGGAATAAGGTGACCGAAAGCGGTAACCGCCTTGACATTTTTGTCGCCGAATACCGCGCCTGTTCCGCCTCTGCCCGCCGTTCTTTCATTGCTGAAAACACCTGCGTAAAGCACCTTGTTTTCACCTGCGGGGCCGATAACAAGCTTTCCGACGTTTGGCTTGAGCTTTGCCTGGGTTTCGCTTGTGGTAAGTCCCCAGAGCTCCGAAGCGTCATCAAATGTAACGTCATCCACTGTGATGTTTACCGTTACGGGCTTTTCGGACCTTCCAGCGAATATAACGGCGTCATATCCCGCGCGCTTGAGTGACAGTCCGAAATCACCGCCGCAGTTTGAAGAAGTGATGATGTTTGTCAGAGGTGAGATTGTAGAAATATTGAATCTCGAGGAATTCGGGCAGCCGCATCCTGTCAGCGGGCCTGTGGATACTACAATCCAGTTATCCTCATCGAAAGCTTTCATTCCCGGCCTTATGTGCTTGAGCAGAATATCCGCCGCCATTACTTT
>JAFWRV010000368.1 GCA_017519685.1 Clostridia bacterium | reverse complement strand
TCATCGGATGAATAACATAAAACTCCTATCATAATAGCAGGCATTATCAATGTTAACAATTAATAAGTGTTCAAATCCATATTGACACGGGATTATTCGGTGTGTAAATCAGCCGTTTCCGAACAGCTTCCTCGCGGCGGCAAGGCTTTCCTCCGGGTCAAGCAGCGGAGTATATTCCAGTCCGCAGGCGCCGTTATATCCGGCTTTGTCCGCCGCGGCAAATATGTTTGCATAATCATTTTCGCCGTACTGAAGCTCGTGCCTTCCCGGGTGTCCTGCGGCGTGCAGATGAGCAATGCAGTCAAGGTTTCCGGTAATATTCGGAATTATGTTTCCTTCGGAAATCTGCTGATGATAAATATCAAACACTACTTTCACATTCGGGCTCCCGACTTCTCTCACAATATCAAACGCCTCGGAGGAGGAAGTAAGATAGTAGCCGGGATGATCGACCTTCGTGTTGAGCGGCTCAATCATAACCGTCACGCCTGAGCTCTCGAGTATATCGGCGCCGGCTCTGAGACCTTCAACAACGGACTGATGCTGATACTTTCTCTCTTTGCCGGTATCGGGGCCCACCTGTGTAATCAGTTTTTTTACGCCGAGGGCGCAAGCCGCCTCACAGCTTTTTCTGATTCCTTCAATCCATAGATTGCGGCATTCGGGATCGGTAAGTCTGAATTCTGAAGTGCACATACTGAGCAGAGTTACACCCGTGTTTTTGAGCGCCTGCGCGGCTGACTCAAAATCAAGATGTTCCCATGAGTAAATCTCGGCATAATTATAGCCGAGCCGGGATGTTATTTTGATTGCCGTTTCAAACGGCAGATTGCCGAAAAAGCATGGTAAGGGTACACAGAGTTTCATTTCACTGTTCCTTTCGGGGTTAAATGATTGTTATTATGTTTTCCGGCGATATATTCTGCCGGAATATTTTTTGTGATTTGCCGTCGGAAAGAACACCGTAATTGAGATGTTCCGCCGTTCGGCTTTCCAAAGAACACATTACTGCTTCTTTTTGAGCAGCGGCAGTTTATTCAGCAGACGCTGTAATTTCTCTTCCTGCGCGTCTGCCTTTTGCGCGTCCTGCTCCAGGCGTTCGTCAAAATGATAATACAGTAAATCCGCGCCGCAGTGTCTGCATATGGTGCCGAAATACAGCGGCGAAAGACTCTCAGCGCATTTCGGACATTTTCTCATGTTGTTTCCTCCGTTTCGCTGATTTCGGCGACCATCATTTCCCTGCGCTTTGCAAGCTGTTCGCGGATATCCGCAAGGCGTTTGCCGGTAAGATTATACCGGAAAAACGGAATGGCGCCAAGCGTATTCACAAGCTGCGGAACCAGCACATAAAACATCCAGATATAAAAATCGGTTTTTTCGCCCTTTACGGCGACCTGCCTGCCGTTAACCGTCTTATAACTCAGGCCGATTATCGGAAGCACGGCAGTGGCAATGGCGGTGCTGACGGAGCCTGTTATCTTGCTGAAGAAGGAGGAAACAGCAAATGATACTCCCTCATTTCTTTCGCCGG
The DNA here is from genome assembly GCA_017519685.1 of Clostridia bacterium. Taxonomy (GTDB): domain Bacteria; phylum Bacillota; class Clostridia; order Oscillospirales; family Acutalibacteraceae; genus CAG-177. The sequence goes on along the minus strand of JAFWRV010000368.1, from coordinate 2,250 downwards.
TTTCAAGTTCCATATAATCAATGGTGTCACCTATCATCTCGGTGGTGATAATATTCTTTACCGTGTTTACTATGCTGATGACAATGTTCAGCAGCATCAGCACGGGCACGGCAACCGCTTTGTTTGCGTAATGCCTGCACCCCGCGAAAAAGCAGATGATACCGATTGCCGCTTTTGAGAAAAAGTGAATCATCATCAGCTGTTTATTGTCAAACCTGCGCTTGATTGCGGGAATAAACGGATAAGTGGCAATGCCCACAGCGCCGCCGGGAATATCAATCAGCAGTTTAAGAGAATTCAGCTGCACAACTTCGGCGAAATAATATGTGGTAAATACATTATAAAGACCGCCCGCGGACATCAGCATGTTGCTCAACACAATCAGCAAAAGCGGTTTATTGTGCAAAAGTACTCTGAAGCTTTCGCGCACGCTCGGCTGACGCGCGGACTGCACAACTCTCTCTTTCGTGAAAATACCTGCAAGGGAAAACAGCCCGCCGCCGAATACCGCGGCAATCACGCCGATGAGCAGGAATACCGTTTTAAGCCCGACATTCCACACACCCTTTTCGGACATATCCATCAGCGAGAGCAAGAGCGTCTGCGACGCGCCTGCCACAATGCCGCTGATAAAGGTTGAAAAAGAAATGACTCTTGTTCTGTCCTGCGGGAGCGGAGAAACAGCGGTTGTCATACCGTTGAACGGCACATCCGCAAATGTAAAGATAAGCTCCCAGAGGATATATGAAATGTACATATATGCAATTTTGACGCCGACAGAGTTTACGCCGCTCATAAACGACGGGCCGCCGAAAAGCAGCACCGTTAAAATCGCAAATGGCAGAGGAGTAATAATCAGCCACGGGCGCAGCTTGCCGTAACCCGTTCTTGTCTTGTCCACGATTGAGCCGATCATCGGATCGTTGACAGCATCCCACAGCCCCGAGAGCAGCATCATAAAGGATACCGCTCCGGCAGGCAGACCGAATACTTTCGTATAGAAAAGAGACAGATAACCGCTCTGCGTCGGCGTTGTCACAAAGCTCTTTCCTCCCGAGGCAAGGCCGTAGGCAAGAGCTTCGCCGTAGCTGACATAATGATTTTCTCTTACAGTGCTCATCAATTCACCCTTATCTCAATATGTCTCTGTTTGTATTGTTCTTTCAGACAGTTCATCCCGGTAAACCGGAATTTGTTTGATTCGCCGGACGATATCTGCGGTTCTGTTTGTTCACAGCACCATAATCAGTGTTCCGGCGCCTATCAGCACGCAGCCGATTACGGATTTAACCGTAAATGATTCATGAAGAAAGACAAACGCGAGAATCAGCGTAATAACGACGCTCAGCTTGTCTATCGGTACGACTTTTGAAACATCACCCAGCTGAATAGCTTTATAATAGCAGAGCCAGGATGCGCCCGTGGCAATTCCCGACAGAATAAGAAATATCCAGCTTTTTCTGCTGATTTGCAAAAGACCGGACTGCGCGTTTGTGATAAACACCATAATCCACGCCATCGCCACAACAACAACGGTACGCACAGCCGTTGCGAGATTGGAGTCAACTCCTTCGATACCGACTTTTGCGAGTATTGAAGTGAGCGCCGCAAAAACTGCGGACAGGATTGCAAATATAATCCACATATTCATTTTGCTGCCTCCGTTTATATGAAAATTCTTTTTTGATTATATTTTCAGTAATCCCAAATGCTCCAGTAAGATTTTTAACCCGATGATTACTAATACGATACCTCCCGCGAGCTCAGCCTTATGCTGAAATTTATCTCCGAATTTGTTTCCGATGATTACTCCCATAAATGACAGCACAAAAGTAATTACTCCTATTATTGATATTGAAAGCAGCAAATTGACCTTGAAAAATGCAAATGTCACGCCAACCGCCAATGCATCAATACTTGTAGCAACAGCGAGTACCAGCATTGTTTTTACATCAATCTTATCATCTCTGTTTATTGTTTCGTCCTCTGTAGAATCCTTTATCATTTTTCCGCCGATGATTGCCAGCAGTATAAAGGCAATCCAATGATCTACACTATGAACAAATGAGCTGAATGCGCTTCCTAAAAAATAGCCCAGAACCGGCATCAGCGCCTGAAATATGCCAAAATATAATCCAATTATTATTGCTTTTTTCCGGCTCAGTTTTTTCATTGAAAGTCCTTTGCATATGGATACGGCAAACGCATCCATAGCCAGTCCAACTCCTATTCCTACTATTTCATAAAATT
>JAFWRV010000041.1 GCA_017519685.1 Clostridia bacterium | reverse complement strand
GTAAATATTATGAATATTCATTTATGAAATTGAATGACGGAAAAACAAAAAAACAAAAAAATTTCAAAAAATTTTTGAAAAACATAAAACCTGATGCAAAAAGGATGCATCTAAGAAGTGAAAGGGACAGAAAGTCCGAAAAAACAGAAAGTCCGAAAAAACAGAAAGACTGAAAAAAGAAAAGGAGACAAAATCATGAAAAAACTTGTATCAATCATCTCAATCGCAGCGGTAGTTCTTACATCGGCAGCGGCAATATCACCCCTTGCATACGCAGAAGAAACTTATGAAGAAACAGCATACACAACGGCCACATACGCGGACGCGGAGTACGAAGCGGACTCCCTGAATGAAGCGGAAAACTATTATTCAATGAACGCTGCCGACGAGGCGCCGGCAGACAGTGTTCAGGCAGCGGAATCCGCTGACAGTTATGACGATGATAACGCAGTGGCTTCGCAGACCAACGAATCCGGAAACGATGACATCATTGTTTTTGAAGACAATAAGCCCGTCGCGAGAATGTATCTTTGTGTCGGAGGAATACGCGTTCCCTATTTCTTCGGCCACGCCTGGATCTGCATTGAAAACATCAGCGATGAGCCCATCACGATTGACGGCGTTACCATTCAGCCCGGTGAAACAGTCAGCACGGGTCTTCGCTCCGGAAGCGGTGGATCAAAAGTCGGCAAAAACTGGAATTGCGAAATGAAAGATTACAAAGGATGCAAAATCAGCGCGGTTTCAACCGAGGTTACAGCCGATCAGCTTAAGACAGCCGAAAATGAGATTGAAAATTCAAAGTGGTCATGGTATGAACTTTTCACCCATAACTGCACAAATTATGCCACATCCGTCTGGGCGGCGGTAACAGGAAAAAGATATTTCGCGTTCTGCTTCCCGTTTGTAGTCAGAGGCCAGTTTTCCTCGAGTGAAGTCGTTCAGGTTAATATCTGATTACCCCAAGTAAACAGTTTATATTTAATTCGGAATAAAGCAAATCGAAAAGCCGCCTTCGGGCGGCTTCTTTAAATATATAATTCAAGATTATCAAAAACACTTGCATTCTATTTATATTTATGCTATACTGTCACAAATTAAAGGCTTTGACGGAGAATGAATCTGTCCCGGGAACCACAGGGAGCCGCCGGTGCTGAGATGGCGGCGTTTACAGACAGAGGATACCGCTCCCGAGCCGCGCGCGAGAAAGCCCTTCGGGGCCCAAGCGTCGCCGCTCTCCTGCGTCAGTGGAAAAAGAGTTAAAAATCAAGGTGGAACCGTGCGTCAGCACCCTTGGAATTCCGGGGGCGCTGTTTATTTTTTTTGCGGAATATAAAAGCGTAATGTACCGGCGGTGCCGGGTTTTTAAATGATAAAACTTTTTTTTTAAGGAGACTGTATATGAAGATTCTTTACAATGACGGGCATGTCGCGGAATGTCCCGAGGAAGAAAAAAGCCACGTATTGCGCCATTCGGCGGCTCATATTATGGCGCAGGCGATTCAGCGTCTTTATCCTGACGCAGATTTTGCGTTCGGACCTGCGACCGAGAGAGGTTTCTTTTATGACGTGGACCTCGGCGATAAGAAACTGACCGATGAGGACCTGGCGAATATCGAGAAGGAAATGAAGAAGATAGCTAAGGAAAATCTTCC
>JAFWRV010000367.1 GCA_017519685.1 Clostridia bacterium | reverse complement strand
TGACGTCGTGAATTTGATTACGCCGTCTATCTCGGGGGCGTCCATATATGTTCTTCCGGTATAGCTGTCACTGTAAGAATCGTAGTCCTCAACCAATACTTTATAAGTTTTGCCTATGCGCTCGTTATTCTTGAGCGAAACAATTTCAAGCTGATCCTGCATTATGATTTCCCCGCGCCTTGCCTTGACGCTTTCTTCAACCTGGTCATCCATATCAAAAGCGGGAGTTCCCTCCTGCGGGGAAAAACTGAAGCAGCCGAGACGGTCGAATTCAATCTCATTGACAAATTCGGCAAGGTGCTCGAATTCCTCTTCTCCCTCGCCGGGGAAACCGACCATAAATGTTGTTCTGATTACGGAATCGGGAAGCGCTTCCCTTATTCTTGAAATCACTCCGCGAAGAAACGCGCTGTCGCCTTTGCGGTTCATTCTTCTTAGAATACCGTCATCCGCGTGCTGAAGCGGAAGGTCTATGTAAGGCAGAACCTTCGGCTGATTTTTCATTGTTTCAAGCAGCTCATCCGTTAACTTGTCGGGATAGCAATACAGCATTCTTATCCATTCGATGCCGTCGATTCCGCACAGCCCGTTCAGAAGGTGAGGAAGCCGCAGTTCCCCATATAAATCAAGACCGTAGGCGGTTGTATCCTGCGCTATCAGAATCAGTTCTTTTGTCCCCGAAGCCGCAAGCTGCCTTGCCTCCTCAATGAGCGTTTCTTCGGGAACGCTGCGGTAATTTCCGCGGATTGAGGGGATGGCGCAGTAAGTGCATCTGTTTGAACACCCGTCCGCAATTTTAAGGTATGACCAGTATTCGGGTGTTGTCAGCAGTCTCTCGCCGACAAGCTGAAGATCGCATTTCGGCGGCATGTCATATACTCTTTCGCCGTCAAGAGTGCGCCTTACTATCTCATCTATTCTTGAAATCGCGCCGATTCCGACAACCGCGTCGGTTTCGGGTATTTCTTTGAATATTTCCTCTTTGTATCTTTCGCTCAGACAACCCGTAACGATGATTTTTTTGATTGTGCCTTCCTCTTTGAGCTGGGCCATTTCGAGGATGTTTTCGATTGCCTCCTCCTTGGCGGCGTCGATAAAGCCGCAAGTGTTGATAATTACGGCATCAGCGCCCTCATAACAGTCTGCTATTTCGAAAGAATTGCGGTCGAGTGTAGCGAGCATTCTTTCGGCGTCAACCTGATTTTTCGGGCAGCCGAGTGAAATCATTCCGACTCTAATCATCAAAAATCTCTCCTTCCGGATTGTAACGGTTAATTGCCGCCTGAATCTCCGACCAGCCGTAGCCGAGCCGCTGAAGGGCAGCTATTGTTTTTCTGCGTCCTTTTTCGTCGGCAGTAAGAATCCTGCCGTATTTTTTATTCAGCAAATCAAGTATATCCTCAACGGGGTCAAACTCCGTTTCCTCAAGAACGGCGGCGGCTGTTTCACTGTCCACGCCTCTCCTGACAAGCTCGGATTTTATCCCGCTTTTGCTCATTATTTTTCTGGAGCGCAGGCTCTCCGTGAGGAGCTCCGCATAGCGTCTGTCATTGACATAGCCGTATTCCTCAAGTTTATCGAGCGCGTTGCTCACGTGCGCCTTGTCATGACCTTTGGAAACGAGCTTGCGGGTGAGTTCCTTACGGCTGTTGTCTCCGTAAGACAAAATCCTCAGGCCCGAGATAAACGCGTATCTCGAACCTATGTCATTTATAAACGCTTCACATTCCTCCCCGTCCGTAATTTCGGATTTCCGGCAGTACGGACAGGTGTACCAGTATTCGGCGTCAACGGTATATCTGTATTCCCCGTCAACGGAAATGTGAATCTTGTTTTCTCTTCCGGGACTTGCGCTTATTTTCATTCGTCTTCGTCAACCACAATATCAAGTTTCGCTCTCGCGCCGGCTTTGGTGGTCGGAACAGCAGGCGCCTTTGCGGGAGCCGCTTCTTCTTCGTCACCGGAGCCGTTCTTCTTATCGTACTCCGCCTTTATTGCCGCGTAAACCTTCTGCTCGATTTCCCCGGCAAGCGCGGTGTCTCTTTCAAACAGATCCTTGACCGCCTCACGGCCCTGACCGATTTTGTCCTCGCCGTAGGAGAACCACGAGCCGCTCTTCTTGATAATATTGAATTTAACGCCTAAATCGACAAGCTCGCCGACCTTGGAAATTCCTTTGCCGTAAAGGATATCAAACTCCGCCTCTCTG
>JAFWRV010000366.1 GCA_017519685.1 Clostridia bacterium | reverse complement strand
GGATATGAATCCGGAGATCCGGAGTTTGTTGAGGATGACAACGGCGGTTACTGGAAGGTAGTAAACTACTTCAAGAAAACAAGAATAGTCAAAGTTTGGGAGGGCCTTCCCGACGGAGTAACGCCTCCCGACCCGATATTTGCCGATTTGCTTGACTCAAACGGAAACATAATCAGATCGGTTCCGCTTTACTATGATCCCGCGACAGGCACAAGCGTCGGCTACGGCTACGGGACATTCTTCGGCGTAGGCGAGAGTCAGGTACCCGGCGGATACGTTCTCGGAAGCATTGAATTCGTAAAGGACGATGAAGGTGGTTACTGGAAGATCGTCAACATTTACAACGAGGATGACAAGGAAACAGAGATAGTCAAGTTATGGGTAGGACTTCCCGACGGAGTGACGCCTCCCGACCCGATATATGTTGACATCATTGACGCGAACGGAACCGTAATCGCGACAATCCCGCTGCATTTCGATTCAACGACAAGAACCAGCAGAGGATATTACACAGGAACATTCGCGTCGGTTGACGAGAGTCAGGTGCCTGCCGGATATTCACTTGAAAGTATTTTCTATGTTGAAAATGATGACGGAACAGGTTACTGGAAGGTAGTTAACAAATATACAGGAGCGGAGCATGAGCATACCGAAAATAAACCGGTTATTGAGAATGCGGTTGATGCGACCTGCACCGCGAACGGAAGTCACGATGAGGTTATTTACTGCTCAATATGCGGCATTGAACTCGGCAGAATAACGGTTATCGATTACGCGACAGGCCATGTTCCCGGCCCGACAGTAATAGAAAATCAGATTCCGGCGACCTTTACGGTGACAGGCAGGTATGACAAGGTTGTTTACTGCACGGTATGCGGCGCTGAACTTTCGAGACAAACCGTTACAATCCCGAGGACTGCTTTCAGGGACGCGGATATCGGCGATGAGGTTGTAAGAGGCGAGCGTATGACATGGAAAATCACAACCTCAACCGAAACAGACTGGATTAAACTCAGCGGCGCCTATACAACAGGTTCCGGAACGCCCAAGAACATTGATGTTTATTATAAGGCGAGCAATTATTTGAATTCTTCGGGCGATGTAACGGTAGTTGACAGTGACGGCCTGCGCACCTGGACAATACCGATGACATTCAATTACGCGTCAAAAGACGACTCGGTTGTTCAGACCTGGAGTGTATTCACTAAAACCGCCGGCTCCGCCCTGTGGGTTGACAGCGGATTCAGCAAGGATATAACAGTCGCCAAAACACAGGCGATTCTCAGCCCCGTTTCGGAGACATACGCTCCCTATTCAATTGTAAGCGCCGAATGTGACGCCGATGAAATCGCAAACGGCGGCAGAGGCATTATTACGGTGGTTACCACAAGTGACTGCAATAAGGTCCGTGTAACTTACACCGACGCCTCAACCGGCAAGAAGAAAGCGACAACATATCAGACGACTTCAAAGAATAATGTAACATTCACCGATAATCCGGAAACCGGTCTCAGAGAATGGAAGATTAATTTCAAATTCTCCGCTCCCGCGGACGGTAACGAATATCTTATCGATACCCGCGGCGACACCTGGAGCAATCAGCTTTCGGTTTATGTGACTGTTAACTGACACCCGCATAATTCTCAGCCCCGTACCCCTGCGGTACGGGGCGTTTTCTGTTGACAAACCGGTGAAAAAAGAATACACTTAACCGGGAATGAATTGTTAAACAGGAGGTAAATATGGGAGTAAAAAACGCCATAACAATTAAAGAAGAGCTGTGCGTCGGCTGCGGACTGTGTGTCGCGGACTGCCCTAACAGTTATCTGGAGCTTGACGGCGGCAAGGCGAAGCCGGCGGGACCTTCCTGCATCGAATGCGGACACTGCTTTGCAATCTGCCCGGAAAACGCGGTCATAATGAATAATTATGATACTTCCGACTGTGAGGACGCAGTGCCGATGACGCAGATTGATTCAGATGTTTTACTCGCGGCAATGAAAAGCCGCAGAACGGTCAGAAGATTTCTTGATAAAGAGGTTGAGCCGGAAAAAATAAAAAAGATTATTGAGGCGGGCAGATACTGCCAGACTGCCGGGAACGGTCAGACGGTTGAGTTTACGATACTCGGTGAAAAGCAGAAAGAGATTGAGAAAACCTGCGTTTCAATGTTCCGTTTCTTCTTTCGCGTCGGCTCTGTTTTTGACGCTTCAATGAGAAGAAGAACAATAGATGACAATTTCTTTTTCAAAGGCGCCCCTCTGGTAATAATTGTTTCAGGAAAAGGGGATATGAACAGGGGACTTGCCTCGTCATATATGGAACTTATGGCGGAAAGTCTCGGACTCGGTGTTCTTATCAGCGGCTTCACGGAAGGGTGTCTGCTGCTGAATCCTTTTCTGCGCTCAAAAGCGGGTCTTAAAAAAGGCCGTAAAATATACTCTGTTATGGTCATCGGTTATCCGGCTGTAAAATACAGGAGAACCGTACCCCGCAAACCCGCGAAAGTCAGCATAACCGGCGGCAAATCAAAATCTTTTTAAATTGTTTCATTTTACTTGCAATTTAATGTCGGTGTTGCTATAATATACTTTGGATTTATTCCGAAATCAATGCAACTGCATTTTCAGAAAGGAATGTATTTATGAGTTGTTTGAAAATCGAAAAAGTAATCGGCCGTGAAATTATCGATTCACGCGGTAACCCCACAGTTGAGGCGGAAGTTATTCTCGCTGACGGTACTGTCGGCAGAGGTATAGCTCCCAGCGGCGCGTCAACAGGTGAATTTGAGGCACTTGAGCTTCGTGACGGTGTTCAGACCCGTTTCGGCGGCAAGGGCGTTTCAAAGGCAGTTAAAAATGTCAATACCGTTATCGCTAAAGCAGTCGTCGGTCTTGACGCGTCAGATATCTACGCGGTTGACGCGGCAATGATTAAAGCTGACGGAACAAAAGACAAATCAAAACTCGGTGCCAATGCCATTCTCGCTGTTTCAATCGCAGCGTCCCACGCGGCGGCAGCAAGTCTCAATATACCCCTTTACCGTTTCTTCGGCGGTATCAACGGCAACAGACTTCCCGTTCCGATGATGAACATCCTCAACGGCGGCGCTCATGCCGACAGTTCTGTGGACACACAGGAATTCATGATTATGCCCGCGGGCGCTCCTTCCTTTACCGAAGGTCTCCGCTGGTGCACGGAAGTTTTCCACACCCTCAAGGCATTAATCAAGAAGATGAATGACGTTACCGCAGTCGGTGACGAAGGCGGATTTGCTCCCAATTCACTTAAAGGTGACGAGGACGCGATCGAGCTCATTCTCACGGCAATCAACAAGGCCGGCTACAAGCCCGGTAAGGACTTCGTTCTTGCTATGGACGCCGCTTCATCAGAGTGGAAGAGCAAGAAGGGCAAGGGCTTCTATCATCAGCCGAAATCAGGCAAGGACTTCACCTCCGACGAGCTTATCGCTCACTGGGCTTCACTCGTTGAAAAGTATCCCATCTATTCAATAGAAGACGGACTTGACGAGGAAGACTGGGAAGGCTGGAAGAAGATGACAGCGGCTATCGGCGACAAGGTTCAGCTTGTCGGTGACGACCTCTTCGTTACCAACACCGAGCGTCTTTCAAAGGGTATCGCGAACGGCAGCGGCAATTCAATCCTTATCAAGCTCAACCAGATCGGTTCCGTTTCCGAAACCATGGAAGCCATCAAGATGGCTCACAAAGCCGGTTACACCGC
>JAFWRV010000365.1 GCA_017519685.1 Clostridia bacterium | reverse complement strand
GTTTATCACTCCGACCTATAATAAATTCATCGGCGTGCTCAACTTCATCACGGTTCCGTTCATTTTTTTCTCGGTGCTGTGCGGCATCTACGGCCTCGGAGACGCGCGCGATTTCAGCGCAATAGGCAAGACAATAATCAAGAGATACATTCTCCTCACAACTTTTGTCTGCGTTATTGCCGCGATTATTTTTGTCCCCGTCTTTCATATCGGCTTCACAGACAGCGCGATTGATATTTCCCCGTTCGCAAAAGGGTATCAGATGATTCTCGATATTATACCCGACAATATACTCAAGCCCTTTTCCGAGGGCAATATCCTTCAGATTATTCTGATTGCGGCGGTGATTGCCGTTACTCTGCTCGCGCTCGGTGAAAAAGGAAAAAACGCCGCAGGATTTTTTGACGACCTTGACAAAGGCATTATTCATCTTGCCGGTATCGTTGATAAAACAATTCCGTTTTTCATTTTCCTCTTTATTATAAACCGCTTCTGGCAGGGCACAATCAAAGATATGCTCTCCGCGGTAAAGCCGTTCGTTGTGTATGTCATCTTTATGATAACTTTCTTTACGCTTACGATTATTTATACAAGCATAAAAATAAAAATCAGCCCGGCTTTGTTCCTTAAGAAAATGTTCCCGGTTCTTATCATCGGATTAAGCACCGCTTCATCAAGCGCGATTCACGGTGAAAACGTAAATACGTGCTGTAAAAAATACGGCATCAACAGCAGAATCGTTGACTTCGCCATTCCTCTGGGAATGGTAATCTGCGTTCCCTCAACCGCGGTGAATTTCCTTGTTGTCACGATATATTCCGCGCTTGAGAACAATGTTGAAATCTCACCGATATGGCTTATCACGAGTGTGTTTATGTGCATAATTCTCTCAATCGCGTCTCCTCCCGTTGCCGGCGGCTCAATCGCCTGCTACACGCTTATTTTCTCGCAGCTCGCCATTCCCGCGTCCGGGCTCGCGATTGCCGTCACCATTGACGTTTTCTTCGATTTCATCGCCACAACCATTGATAACGCGGTTATTCAGACTCAGCTTCTGCTTCAGACAAACAAAACCGGCAATCTCGACAGAGCTGTTCTCACCGCGGATAACGCATAAATATTTCCCTCCCGGCAGGGAACGGATATCATAAAAGAAGCAGGTTGCAATGACCTGCTTCTGTTTGGTTAATTATTAATCTTGTAACTCGTCTTAATTACGCTTCGGGATTATCGGATGAACCGCCGCTGACCGCTTCGCCGCCTGCAAGGGCGATATTCTCCGCGTGGCGCTCGGCGCGCATCTCGGCAAGTTCCTTATACATCTGCTCTTTTGTTTCGCCTTCAACATTATACAGTGTCTTGAGAATTATTGCCTTGAGCAGATTTGCGAGAGCGTAGCCGAAGAGCAGGAACGCCAGCAGCCACAGACAGGTTTTCATATAATTCGGCTGCGCCTGCATTGTTTTAACAAGGTCGCCTTCCGCGGATGACTGATAGCCTACCCACGCGATAAGGAAGGGAATAGCGAGTTCCTTGAGATAGTTGAGTCCGGTTGTAATCCATCCGGGAATAATGCCCTGAACGGCCTCAAGTCTTTCACCGGTCTGCCACTCAAGATAGTCAAAGTATTCAACATTGAAGTGTGAGTTTGAAAGCTCCTGAACACCTATGCCGACACCGAAGATGAAATAGAATACATAGAAGAAGATACTGTTCCATCCTTTAAAGAAAAGCAGACCCATTTTCGCCTCGGCGAAGCAGATGAGGAAGAGCAATCCCGCGGAAATCATCGAATAGGGGCCGCAGAATTTAAGAAGCTTCGTCGGCTCGTATTTTTTGGAAATCTTCGCAGTAATCAGATTGCCGACAACCGTACCCGCCGCCGTGGGAATGGTAAGCAGAAGGTTCTTTGATGAACCGACCGTGATAGCGGCAAGCAGGGTTGAGAATTTACCGAGCGCCGCGAGCACATTGACCCAGCCGATATACTGGTAAGCGCGGTAGTTTCTGTATTTGAAAAGCGTGAGCATCTGCTTTGAAAGCTTGACCTTCTCTTTCTTGGGAAGCTCGATTCTTTCATGGCAGAAGAGACCGCACATAAGGTTGCCGAACGCGGTAACAATAGCGGCTACAATCGCAAGAGTCATATACATCTTGTTCTTGTCATCACTGAACAAGCCGTAAACAAAGGTTCCGAGATATGCTCCGCCGTAACCGATATAGTAGGAAAGCTGCCAGATGGTGGCAACGGTTTTCTTCTCTTTATGATTGGGTGAAATAACCTGAGCCACATTCTGACCGAGGTTGTTGAACGCGTTGAATACGGTCTGACAGCAAGCGACGCAGTATCTCAGCAGCGTCATCTGCTGAACAGTCCAGCCCTTGGGAACCCAGAAATAAAGAACGGTTAACGCGAAAATGGGGACAAGGCAGATGATATACCACTGGCGGTATCTGCCCCAGCGGGATTTCCATTTCTGGACCACGATACCCGCGATAAGTCCGAAAACAATACCGGACACGGTAGTCAGTGTTGTCTGGAGCGCGAGAATTTTCGCAATCTGATCCGCCTTTACACCGACAGGTCCGTAATACAGCTCATGCAGGAAAGCGGTGGCAAGCGTACCGGTAAGCGTTGTGCCGAACATACCGCCTATACGCGCGAGCATAAGACAGATATATTCAAATCTGGTCACGTTTTTGCCCGAATCCGAGGGCAGTGCGTTTGCGGGCTTCTGAATTGCCGCGGAGGTTCCGTCGCTCATTTATGAACTCCCTTCCTCTTTGTAAAAATTAATGACCGTAACTGCCGGCGGCACGCTCCGTTTTCTGACGGAAAGCGGGCGCTCCCGCGGAAAATCACGGCAAAGAAGTCTGCGCCTCCCGAGTTCAGGCAGACGCCGTAAAATAATTATATCGCAACTCAGATGGTTTTTCAAGATGGAATGGTGTTTTTTATACCTTTATTACGGGAAACAGGAAAGGGCGGTGAATTATGTTTTGAAACGAGAATGATACGCGGGAGGTTTCAAAGTGGCTGCGAGATGCTCGTAATAACCGATAAATATGGATTTCGGACTTAAGATAATTTATATTTCACTTTTAATATGATATTGAAATTTCAACGTGCGTATGATATAGTTTTATTATGAATGTATAAAACTATGGAGGAGCAAAATGAAAACAGGACTTAAAAGGACGATTTCAGTCATTGCTTGCCTGGTAATGCTTTTGAGTATTATCGGGGTTGGAGCGCTGAGCGTCTCGGCGAATAGTACGACACACGGAACTTGCGGAGATAATCTTACGTGGACCTTTGAAAACGGGACATTGACAATCTCCGGTGAAGGAAAAATGATTGATTTTTATTATACTGACGACCAGCCCTGGTTTCAATGGATAACAGAGCCCATTTATGATGTAGTTATTGAAGATGGTGTTACCAGCATAGGCGACAACGCATTTATCAGTTGTAGCATTAATAGTATATCCATTTCAGACAGTGTCACAAGCATAGGTTATCAGGCGTTTTACGAATGCACCAAGCTTGCAAGCATAACCATCCCCGACAGTGTCACAAGCATAGGTTGGCAGGCATTTGGCAGTTGCAC
>JAFWRV010000364.1 GCA_017519685.1 Clostridia bacterium | reverse complement strand
TCTATAAGACCTACGACCTCCTGCTTAACGGCCTTAAAGGAGTATATACCGAGGATGCCGTTGCCGATATTCTTGACAATTACGATTATTATACAGATATTGACGGAAAACTCTATTTCAATATGGAATTTGACGGCGCCGCCAAAAAAGGCGTCAAATGGGAGAGAGACCCCGCGGAAGGTCAGGAGCTTGAAAAGAAAACCGAAGACAGTTACACGCTTGAATTCGGTTTCGTCTGCGGCAAAAAGGACGAATGGGACGAGTTTACCTTTGTCCGCACGGATCTTGGCTACCGCCTGACAAAATTACAGTATGTTACCTGACGGAAAGGAAGATTGCCATGAATGGATTAAAAACGCGCTGGTTTGATAAGGTTGACAGAGAATGTCCGCTTAACGACTATCCGAGACCGCAGTTTGAAAGAAAAAACTGGATGTGCCTCAACGGCAGTTATGACTACGCGATAACCCCCGCAGGTTCTGAAACGCCCTCAAAGTATGACGGCAAAATCCTTGTGCCGTTTTCGGTTGAAAGCGAAATGAGCGGTGTCGGCAGGGTGTTGACATCCGATAATCTTCTCTGGTACCGCAGAACTTTTCGCCTCGATTCGTCATTTGAGGGCAAGAGAGCGATTCTCAATTTCTGCTCGGTGGACTGGCAATGCACCGTTTATATCAACGGCAAAGAGGCAGGCAGTCACACAGGCGGCTACAATCCGTTCTCTTTCGATATTACCGACCTGCTTAACGGCGGCGACAATGAGCTTATCGTCAGAGTTTATGACCCGACCGATGACGGACATCAGCAGAGGGGCAAGCAGAAGCTCAAACCCGTCGGTTTCTGGTACACCGCAACATCCGGTATCTGGCAGACAGTCTGGATTGAGCCGGTTTCAGAAAACAGGATTGATTCCGTGCGTCTTCTTCCCGATATAGATAAGGGAGTTATTAATATTGACGCCGATATCATCGGCTCCGGAACGCTTAAAGCGAGTATTTTTGAGGGCGACAAAGAGATTTTCTCCGGCGAAATCGCGCGTAAATGCTCCGTACCTGTTCCCGATGCCAGACTCTGGAGCCCCGAAGATCCGTTTCTTTATACATTGAAATTCAATCTCAATGACGGCGAGGATGAAGTATCATCATATTTCGGAATGAGAAAGTTCTCAATTATGAAAGATGAGAAGGGCATACCGAGACTCGCTCTTAACAATAAGCCTTATTTCCAGAGAGGTCTGCTTGACCAGGGATACTGGCCCGAAAGCCAGCTTACCGCTCCGACCGATGAGGCAATGATATTTGATATCGAGGAAATGAAGCGCCTCGGATACAATATGCTCAGAAAGCATATCAAGGAGGAGCCGCTCCGCTGGTATTATCACTGCGACAGACTCGGAATGCTTGTCTGGCAGGATATGATAAGCGGCGGCAAACCGCTTAACCCGATTTACGCGGGCGCGCTGCCCAATATCAATGTTCACGTTAAAGACAATCAGTATAAAGTATTTCACAGAGACCTTCCCGAATGGCGCGAGGAATTCAAAGCCGAGCTCAAGGGACTTCTGGATAATCTTTATAACTGCGTTTCAATCTGCTGCTGGGTTCCGTTCAATGAGGGATGGGGTCAGTTTGATGCCCTTGAGGTAGGCAAATGGGTGAAATCCTATGACCCGTCGCGCTTTGTTGACCACGCCAGCGGTTGGCACGATCAGCACGGTCCCGATTTCAAGAGTGTTCATAAATATATTTTCCCGGTCCGTATGCCCACAAAACGCAGACTGGAGGGAAGACCTTATGTCCTGAGCGAATACGGCGGATACAGCTGGAAAATCAAAGGTCACGTCTGGAATTTCGCGAAATCCTTCGGATATATTCAGTATAAAGATACGGCATCTCTGACCGAAGCGTTCCGCAAACTCCATTTCAACCAGATAGTTCCTCTTGTCGGCCGCGGACTGTGCGCGACTGTTTATACCCAGGTCAGCGACGTCGAGTTTGAGGTTAACGGTATTTATACCTATGACCGTGAAATCCTGAAAATCTCAGAGGACACAATCAAAGAGGTCAACGCTGCTTTAAAGTATTAAAGTAAAGAGAGGGCTTGCCTATGTTTAAAAAAATCATATCGGTGCTGTTAATCGGTATTCTTGTTTTCTCTTTCGCCGCCTGCGGTAAAAAAGGAGAGAAAAAAGAAAAATTCAGCGAGGAACTGACCGTTCCCGAAAAAAAGACGGCAATTCTTGTTGCTCCCGAAGCGCAGTATCCCGAGTATTACAATGCCGCAAAGAGCATAGCTGAAGCTTATCCCGACAATATAGTTGTCAGAGAATACCCCGACACCAGAGGAGTGGTCACGGGTACAGGTATTATTGACATCAGCGCGGAAATCGCGGCTGACCCCGAATTCGGAGCGATTATCTACGCGGGCGCAACGCTTTACACAACCGCGGCAATCAAAAAGGCAAAAAGCGTCAATGATTCAATTATCACTCTCGCGATTGAACCCGAGCAGTCAATGGGTACCGTAGCAGAGAACAGCGATCTTGTTTTCTGCGCCGACTGGGAGAAATACGCCAAGGAAATAATCGATACCGCCAAAAAAATGGGCGCCGAATATTTCGTGCTTTATTCCTATGACCGCCATGTCGCTAATAATCCGCTTTATGCCCAGGTCAAGAGATACATCTCCGTCGGATGTGAAGAGAATGATATCAAATATATCTTTCAGACCGTCAAGGATCCGGTATCTGTCGGAATAAACGCCGCTCAGTATGACCTCAAGTCATCCCTTGTCGCGCTGTTTGACAACAGAAAACTCGAAAGCAACAACGCGGTCCTGTTTTCTACCGATCCTGCCGTTCAGCCGACCCTTGTCGAGCTTGCGGAGAAATACGGCATGATGTATATCAGCCCTTCGTTCCCGACCGCTTATAACGGACTGTGCGAATATTTTGACGCGAAAAAACCGGAGTCAATGCTCGATACGGAAGCTTATAAGAATGCTCTTACAGAGGCGATTTTCAAGGACAGTGAAACCAAAGCGACTTACGCGCTTTACACTTATACAATGGAGTCAACGCTTGTCAGAGGCGCTGTATATACCGTCTTTGATATGCTCAGCGACCCGGAACTCATTCTGCCCGGACTTATTGACAGAGCAGTGCTCCGCCTTAAAGATACCGCTGATGTGAAGAAATTCACCGCGGAGAAATATATCGGAGCGGATAACGTGATTGAATGTTACGCCCCGGGATTCGCAATCCACGAATACGAAGAGAAGAAATAAAAACCCGAACAAAAAAATATTTATTATAAATAGAAAAACAGTTTCACATTACAAGTGAAACTGTTTTTCTTTATACGGATTATCCGTTGATTATTCCGCGGTCACGGTTTTTTCTTTGCCGTTTACTATTACGGTGAAAGTTCCTTTTCCTTTGATTTTATAGCTTGTTACCTTGCCGTTGTTCCATTTGATGTCAACGGTAACGTTTCCTTTTGCCCTGAGGCCGCTGACCGAGCCGCTCTTCCACGCCGAAGGCAGGGCGGGAAGAAGATAAATTCTTCAGTCACGGCTCTGAAGAAGCATTTCGGTAATGCCGCTGACATAGCCGAAATTACCGTCAATCTGGAACGGGGGATGGGCGTCAAAGAGATTTTCGTAGGTTCCTCCGCCGTTTACATAGTTGAAGCCGACGCTTTTTACGGGTCTTAACTGCATTTCAATAAGTTTGAGAGCGTGGTCGCCGTCAAACAGGCGCGCCCAGAAATTGATTTTCCATCCGAGCGACCAGCCCGTGCCGTTGTCGCCTCTGCGCTCAAGGGTTTTGCGGCAGGCGTCCGCGAGCTCCGGGGTGCCGTCGGGCGTAATCAGATTTGCGGGATGCAGAGCATAAAGATGTGAGCAGTGTCTGTGATGCGGCTCCGTTTCCGGATAATCGCCGTCAAATTCAAGAAGCTGTCCTTCGCTGCCGGTTTTGAAACCGACCATTTTGGTGAGCGCCGATTCGAGAGTGTCACGGAATTCCTTGTCTGTTCTTAAAATCTTCGATGCCTTTACGCAGTTGGAGAAAAGCTCTTTTGCAATCGACATCGACATTGTTGAATATTTTGCAACCGGACAATCTTTGCCCTTCCACAAAAAGTCGTTTTCGGGAGAGGTGCCGGGGCAGAGAAACATTTCTCCGTCCTGCTCTGTCATTATATCGAGATAGAATTCGGCGGCGCCTTTCATTACGGGATAAATTCTCTTGAGATAATCCTTATCGAGAGTGTATTCATACTGTTCATAGAGATGTCTGCAAAGCCAGCCGGATGAACCGTGCCAGAATGCCCAGCAGGGATTTCCGCTTACCGGAGTTGAAAGCCGCCACAGGTCAACATTGTGATGAGAAACCCATCCTTTGGCGTTGTACTGCTTCTTCGCGGCAACCTTACCGGATTCGCTGAGCTCCTCAATCATACGAATGAGCGGCTCGTTGACCTCCTCCATATTGGTCATAAGTACCGGCCAGTAGTTCATTTCTGTATTTATATTGACCGTGTAATTCGCGTTCCACGGAGCGTCATAACGGTCGCTCCAGATTCCCTGGAGATTTGACGGCTGTGAGCCGGGGCGGGACGATGAGATTGAAAGGTATCTGCCGTAGTTGTAAACAAGCACAATAAGACCTGTATCGCTCTTATCCTTTTTGAATTCAACAAGCCGTTTGTCGGTCGGAAGGTCCTTGTCCGTACCCTTGATTTCAAGCTTCATTCTGCCGTAAATGCCATAATAATCATCAATCGCCGCGGCTCTGATTTTTTCATAATCATCAAGCTTTTTCAGCATTCTGAGACAGGCGTTTTTATATTCTTTTCCCTGAAGAAACGGATGCTTGTTCCAACCGTTGAAGCTTGTAGCGGCGGTGAAGAATATCTCGGCGCGGGTAGCATCGCTTATAAACAGACTGTTTCCATTTCTTTCCGTTTTACCGTCGGTAATCACTTTTACCGCGGCTCTGAAACGGATACCTCTGTTTTCGGGCTCGTCAAAATATTTCTTTCTCGGGCATTCGTTGTTTATTACGTTTTCGCCGTGGCATTCGCCGTCAAGAATCAGGATGTTGTTTTCAACATAGACTTCCCCGCGCAGCAGAGTGGAGAGTCTGATTCCGAATGACACGGGTTTGCTGAAATCAAATGAGGCGCAGATTGCCTTATCCGGATATGAGGCGAAGTATTCTCTCTTGCATTTTACGCCGCCTGAAGTGAATTCAACACTCGATACTGCGCTGTCAAGGTCAAGCGAGCGTTTATAGTCACTGACTTTTCCCTTGAGATCGAAATCAAATACGAGGTCGCCCAGAGGAAGATATGCCTGACTCCAGGTGCTCTCAAAGTTCTTTTCGATTTCTTTGGTTGCTTCGTTGAATTTATTCTGAAGAGCGAGCTGACGGGCTTTTTCAAAGGATTCGGGCGCGCCTTCGCGATATGTTTTTTTCGGCTTGCCTGTCCAGAGTTCGTCGTGATTAAGCGAGAGCTTTTCCTCTTTGACTCCTCCGAAAATCATTGCGCCGAGAGTGCCGTTGCCTATCGGCAGCGCCTGTGTCCAGGCTTTTGCGGGAGTTTCATAGTATAATCCGGAAATTTTTTTCATATTCTAACCTCCGATTCAGTGTTGTTTTTATTATATCATAACCTTTTATTAAGTCAATCAAAACGTCGATAAAAACCGGGAATGACTAAATAAATATTGACGAAACCCGGCGTTTTTGGTATAACAGTTATATATGAAAGGGGATATGAAAATGAAAAAAACATATAAGCGCCTGACCTGTCTGCTCCTTGCGGTGATTATGATTTTTTCTGCCTCGTTTATTCAGTTCGCGTTTGCAGGATATGAAAAAATAACAAAAAAGACGCCGCTTCTTGATGAAAAAGGCCATCTGACAACCACCGGCTGGTGCCCTCAGAATATGTTTGAATTCAGCCGTGACGACTATCACGGGAATCCGCTGAAACTCAAGGAATGGGATTTCTATCAGATTTCAAACGACCGTTACTGTATGCAGATAACGGTTGCCGATATTTCAATTGCCGGCGCGGTAACGGTAACTGTTTTTGATATGCAGACCGGCGAGAGAATCGAGCAGCTTATGATTAAGCTTTTCACCTTCGGAAGAATGAAATTAAGCAACAGCGCGATGAAACCTCACAGCTATTCATTCAGCAAGAAGAATTTCGATATGTCCATTGATGTCACCGCAAAGAAAAGAACAATAAAATTCAGCGGAGTCAAAGATAAAGAGCCGTTTGAAATCAATATTACACTCGATATGCTTCCCGTTCACGAATCTCTCACTATGGCAGTTCCCTTTGAAAATGAGAAGCAGTTCTATCTCAACCAGAAGATAAACTGCATGGCGGCGACGGGCACCGTAGATCACGGTGATACGCACATCGCTTTTAACGGAAAAAAGGACAATTCATTCTGCGTGCTTGACTGGGGCAGAGGAGTATGGCCGTATCATCAGGTATGGTGGTGGGGTAACGGCAGTACCGTGCTTCAGAACGGCAGTATTTTCGGATTTGAAATAGGATGGGGTTTCGGCAATACCGACGAGGGTATTGAAAACTGCCTGTTCTATAACGGAAAGGCCCATAAGATAGGCAAAATAATTCTTAAAAACCAGGATGAGGTCACAGAAAACTGGACCGGTGTTGACTGGATTCTGACAAGTGAGGACGGTCGTTTTGAAATGACAATGACACCGTTCTTCGATAATTTCACTAAGACGCGTGTTATTTTTGTCGGAAACATCTGTCACCAGGTTTTCGGAAAATTCAACGGCAAGGTAACGCTTGATAACGGCAAGGTCTTAAAAATCAAGGATATGACCGCATTCATTGAGCGTTCCGACAATATGTGGTAATAATTTAGGCGCAGATAAACCCGGCGCGGTACAGCGGTACCGAGCCGGGTTTTCACATATAATATAGAAAATTATTTTTTAGTATTGTAAAAATAATAATTATTTGTTAATATATTGCCAAGGGGTGAATTAAATGAAAAAAATAATATCCTTAATACTCTGTCTGACGGTTGTCTTATCTGCTGTATCTCTGTCCGCTTTTGCCGACGGTGAAAAAATATCGGACAATCCCGTCGTTTTGGTTCCGGGATACAGCGCGTCTTATTTTTATAACGCCGATACCGGTGAACACGTCTGGGGACTTGAGTCGGATGATATCGGCAATATGGTGCTGTCTTATATTGTTGAGGTCGGCGCGGCGCTCGGCGCTCTTACCGTCGGCAATTCCGACAAGATTGCCACCCTTGTGGGTAACGCAATTCTCGACCTTGCGGGAGAACTCGCCTGCAATCCCGACGGAACAAGCAAGTATAACATTAAGCGCTATTTCACAAAGGCGGAAGACAGCAGGTACTCCGTTATTACTGAAAAGTACGGCGGCAAGATGAATTCGGAAATTGATATCTGCGCTCAGCTTGCGCCTTATATCGGATATGACAATATTTATCAGTTCAACTGCGATTTCAGGATGGGGCAGGAAGACTGCGCCCGTCAGCTCGATGAGTTTATAGAGGATGTCTGCCGTTTCACGGGTAAGGATAAAGTCAATATCGTTTCCGTATCTCACGGCGGACAGACTACTTCCACATATACCGTTCTTTACGGATATAAAAACAGAATTGACAGCGCTGTGCTGACGGTTCCGGCAATCGGCGGAGCGGCGTTTTTAAGCGACTCTTTCTCCGGTAATGTGCATCTTGAAGAGGACTGTATCACCCGTTTCGTTGAGTTTTCGCATGATATGGATATTGATATCAACTGGCTGATGAAGGCATACCGTCTCGGCTTTTTAGACGAAATCTGCGAAAAACTCGTTCCTTACGCTTATCAGGTTATCGGGAACTGGGGCAGCATCTGGGATTTTGCTCCGGCGGATAATTATGAGAATATGAAGAGCAGATTGCTCGACCCTGTCGCAAATGCGGAAATAATCAAAAAGAGCGACAGATACCATTATGAAATCCAGCCTCTTGTGGCGGAAAAATTCAATGAGTGCCGCGAACAGGGCGCCGATATAAGCATTATCGCCGGAACAGGTCAGCCCGTTGTAACCGGCGGCGAGATTAATTCCGACGGCATTATTTCAACATTCAGCGCAACCGGAGCGACTGTCGCCCCGCTCGGCAGCCGTTTCCCGGACGGTTATGTCCAGAAGAACGACTGCGACGGTAAATACAAAGTCAGCCCCGCGATGACGGTTGACGCTTCAACGGCTTATCTTCCGGATAACACCTGGTTCTTTGAGGATGTTTTCCACGGAAGAATTCAGCACTGCCCGATAAGCCTTCAGCTTATGACCGACCTGCTCCTTACCGACAGGATAAAGGATGTTTATACCGATCCCGCTTACCCGCAGTTCAATTACAGCAATGCTCCCGCGGATACCGTTTATTTTAAATTCGAAAACAGCAATCCCGGGTTTATCGGAAACAATCCGGGCAACCTTCTTATTACCAATTGCAGCAAACAGGCGGTTGTAACGCTGACCGCTGTCACGGTTGACGGAGCGGATTTCGGTTTTAAACTTCCGTTAAACGCTGTCCTGAGACCGGGTGAAACCGTTAAGGCAGAAGTGAAAGGCGATATTCCCGCCGTCGGACGCAAGGCGGTCAATATAACCGTTTGCTATCTGATAAATACCGTTACTCCGCAGGGATACAGGACTGTCGCGTTCACGCTGATGAACGGCAGAGACGCCGCGCCCGGCTACGGTTACACGGCAAACGGAATCACCCCGCTCGGAAGAATTCTCGGTGAGGATTTCAGCGGATTTCTCAAAAAGCACGGTTTATATGAATATTTTTCAATGCTTTTTGAAGTGTGGAGATATTTCTTTGATTTTGTAAGAAACTGATTGGGAGAACAGTATGAATCTTGTGAGCACCGTAAAAGACAAGCTTTCCGATGTGGTGGTTTACTGGAATAAGCCGTTCAAGGGAAGATATATGTCCTTCAGGGAAATCGGGGCATACAGTTTCGGAGGCATAGGCGCCTATTGCATTATAACGCTCGGAATGGCGTGCCTGCTCGGTACGGGCAACACTCTTCTGACAAGCACTCTCGGAGTCGATCCGACGGATATGTATGTTATGTATGTCATTGCAGTGCTTGCCAATATCCCGATGACCGGCATACGCGCAAACATTATAGACAACACCAGAAACAAGGCCGGCAAATACAGACCGTATATTGTGACAATGGCAATACCTACGGCTGTTATCTGCCTGACCATGGTGTGGTTTCCGTATCCGTCGCTTGAGAAAATACTCGGAAGCGGAATGATATTCGGCGAGTCCAGGGCCTATGTGGCAAAATGCGCCATAATCCTGGTTCTCAATTTACTGCTTCATTTCTTCTTCTATTTCTTTTATGACGCTTATGAGAATCTTATTCACGTTCTCTCTCCGAATTCGCAGGAAAGAGCCGACGTCGCTTCAATCAAGAGCATAGTTTACTCAATGGCTCCGACGCTCGTCAATCTCTTTACACCTATAATAGCGCAGAATATTTTCCATTCAAACGCCACGGATATAAGGGTTTACAGACTGCTTTATCCGATTCTGACGGTTTTCGGAATCATACTCTGCATAGTCGTTTACAGGAATACAGAGGAAAAAATCGTACAGGCGAGAACTCATATTGTTCAGGTAAAATTCTCCGACGCGATCAGAGCGGTCGCGAAGAACAAATATTTCTGGATTATCTCCCTTGCCGGCTGGATAGGATTCCTCGAAAACGCCTACACCAACATAATGTACTGGCTCTATAACTACGGAGGCGCGTGCACCGGAAACCAGTACGGAATAATAGTCACGATTTACGGCAACGCATCCCTCTGGGGAATGCTTCTCGCTCCGTTCATGATAAGAATATGGGGCAAGAAGGCGGTGCTCGTAGTCACAAATCTTTTCAATATTCT
>JAFWRV010000363.1 GCA_017519685.1 Clostridia bacterium | reverse complement strand
GAAGCGTAAGGAAAGGAAAAAGATACACAGACAACGGATTCTGGGATACTTACAGGACGGTTTATCCTTTTTATTCACTGACGGCAAAAGAAGAAATGCGTGAAATGGTTGCTTCATTTGTCAACGATTACCGTGAATGCGGATGGCTTCCGAGATGGCTTGCCACGGGTGAGCGCGGCTGTATGCCGAGCACGCTCATTGACGCGGTAATCTGCGACGCCGCGGTCAAGGGACTGATATCATCGGAAGATCTTGAAACAGCGCTTGAAGGTATGATTAAGCACGCTACAACAGATTCCGGTGAAGACAGATACGGCAGAAACGGTGCGGAATCCTATTGCAGGCTCGGCTATGTGCCGTATGATGAGCAGAAAGAAAGCGTAAATCTGACACTTGACGCGGCATACGGTGACTGGTGCATTGCCGAAATCGCTAAGATTCTCGGGAAAACCGATATTGAAAAAGAATTCAGACGTAGAGCGAAAAATTACTCAAACCTGTTTGATAAAGAAAGCGGCTTTATGAGGCCGAAGGATTCAGAAGGCAACTTCCGTCCGGACTTCACCCCGATCGGTTGGGGACGCGACTATACCGAAGGCAGCGCCTGGCAGAATTCCTTCGCGGTTCCCCATGATATGGAAGGACTTGCTCAGTTATACGGCGGCAGAGATAAGCTGATTGAAAAAATCGATGAGCTGTTCGCGACAAAGCCGGACTATGAAATAATCGGATATGACTGTGAGATACATGAAATAACAGAAATGGCTTCCGCTGATTTCGGGCAGTGCGCGATTTCAAATCAGCCGAGTTTTCACATTCCATATATTTACTCGGAATTGGGCGAAACGGAAAAAACCGCTTATTGGGTTGAGAGATTGTGCAAAGAAGCGTTTTCCTATGAAAATGACGGTTTCCCCGGTGACGAGGACAACGGAACGACGGCAATCTGGTACATCTTCGGCGTACTCGGATTTTATCCTTTCTGCCCCGGCAAGCCGTATTACATCAAAGGCAAAAAGCAGGTTATTGACGCGAAGATTCTCGGCAAGAGCGTTGATGCTGATAAATTCGAAGGAAACAAAATTCCTTATGAGGAACTGATATAAAATGAAACGCAAATTACTGAATAAAAACAAATATCCGCCGAAATGCGAATACTGCGCAAAAGGCCGTCTCGCTCCCAACGGAGAAAATGTATTATGCCCCAAGAAAGGAATTGTCGAAAGGGATTACAGCTGCAAGGCGTACAAATACGACGTGCTGAAAAGAGTGCCTCAGAAGCAGCCGAGAGTAAAAGAAATCGATCCCGCCGACTATGAGCTTTAAAATGAAAGCGACAAAGGAATTCGTATGTGAAAATATGCCGACGGCAAACTGTCACGCGTCAACCGTTCTCCCGCTTGAAAACGGCAGAACAGTCTGCGCCTGGTTCGGCGGCACAAAAGAGGGAAAAGAAGACGTTGACATCTGGTATTCGGTTAAAGAAAACGGTGTGTTTTCCTATCCCGTGAAGCTCAGCGAAAACGCTCTTGTTCCCCATTGGAATCCTGTTTTATTCGAGCACATCGACGGTAAAATCTCGCTGTTTTTCAAAGTGGGAAAGAATATACCGAGATGGAGAACATTCCGCAGCTTTTCAGCCGACGGCGGCAAAACATTCTCTGCTCCCGAAGAACTTGTCAGAAACGACAGAAGCGGCGGCAGAGGACCTGTCAAAAATAAATGCATAAGATTATCAAACGGAAGAATTCTCGCTCCCGCCTCTTATGAACATACGGGCTGGAACTGCTTCGTTGATATTTCGGATGATGACGGCTATACATTCAGAAAAAGCAAAAGAATAAAAACAGAGTACTGTACCCCTGTTTTCAATTCACAAAACGGTTTCTGCAAAAACAAGATACCGATGATTCAGCCGACTCTGTGGGAAAGCGAAAACGGCGGCGTTCATATGTTCACGAGAACAGCCGTCGGCAGGATATACAGAAGCGACAGTAACGATTACGGCGAAACCTGGTGCGAGGCGTACCCGACCGAACTGCCGAATAACAACAGCGGAATTGATGTTGCGTCATCCCCCGACGGCAGACTGTTTCTCGTATCAAATCCCGTAAGCGAAAACTGGGGTGAGCGTTCCCCTCTTACTCTGCAGGTTTCCGAAGATAACGGCAAAACCTTCAGACTCTTACTGACTCTTGAAGAAGAAAAGAAGGACAGTGAATTTTCCTATCCCGCAATCGTTTACAGAGATAATGCCCTGCATATTACCTATACATGGGAAAGAAAGAAAATCGCATATTGGAAGATTGAGATATAAGAATATCCGCTCCGTAAATAATAACACGGAGCGGATTATTTTTATTTGATAATTATGTCTTCAAGCTTTCTTTTGGGAACATAATGATTCCCCTCTTCGTCACGGTAATAGGCAATATTCCCGTCCGGACCGACTTCGGTCAGGATAACATTTTCTTTCGGTTTACCGAGAGCTATAACAAGAGGAACAGTAAAAGCAGATAAATCAATATTGAAATCCGCGGCAAGCTTTTCACGGTTAATGCTGCCGAGCATACAGCCGCCGAAACCCGCCTCAACCGCGCCGAGCAGAATTGTCTGCGCGGCAATACCGCAGTCAATCGGGAGCTCTTTGGCGATACGGGTATCGCACAAAATAATAATATAGGCGGAAGGTCTCTCTCCCTCGGGCGGAGTTCCTTTACCGTTAAGACGGCCTGCCCAGCCGAGGGTGCTGAAAACTCTGAGATT
>JAFWRV010000362.1 GCA_017519685.1 Clostridia bacterium | reverse complement strand
TCCGGTGCCGCTCAAAACATCAACTTTCGACACCGACGCGATGCTCGGGAGCGCCTCACCCCTGAAACCGAGGGTAAGAATTGAGCCGAGGTCGTCCGCCGTGGTAATCTTGCTTGTCGCGTGACTGATAAACGCCGTGCGCATATCCTCTCTCGCTATGCCCGAACCATTATCCGTTATGCGGATATAACTTATTCCGCCGTTTCTGATTTCGAGAGTGATTGTGTCCGCGCCCGCGTCAATTGAATTTTCGAGGAGTTCCTTGACAACGGATGCCGGTCTTTCAACCACTTCACCCGCGGCGATAAGCTCGGCAAGATATTTGGGCATTACATTGATTTTTGCCATAGAGAACTCCTTTCTTTTATTCTGCCAGGGATGCCAGCTCGTAGAGCGTCTGCATCGCCTCAATCGGCGTTAAAGTATTGATATCTATGTTTCTGAGTCTGTTGCGGATAATATCATCGTTTGAAGACGCGAATGAAATCTGGTTTTCATCCGCTTCGCCGGGCTTTGTTCCGAAAACAATTGGTCTTCCGCTTTCCTTTTCTATCTCCTCAAGCACGACCTTTGCTCTTTCGACCACCGCCGCCGGCACTCCGGCAAGCTTTGCGACCTCAATGCCGTAGCTGCCGTCTGCGCATCCCGGAACGATGCGGCGCAGAAATGTGATGTCATCCCCGCGTTTCTTGACGGCGATATTATAGTTTTTCACGCCTTCAATCTTATTTTCAAGCTCGGTCAATTCGTGATAATGAGTCGCGAACATTGTTTTCGCGCCCAGCCGTTTTTTATCGGCCGTATATTCCAGCACGGCTCTCGCGATGCTCATTCCGTCGTAGGTTGAGGTGCCTCTGCCGATTTCGTCAAAAATAATAAGACTCTTCGCCGTAGCGTTTTTGAGTATATCGGCAACCTCGCTCATTTCGACCATAAATGTGGATGAGCCCGATGAAAGATCGTCCGACGCGCCTATTCTCGTATAAATTCCGTCAACTATACACAGCCGCGCGGACTCCGCAGGTACAAATGAACCTGCCTGCGCCATAAGGCAGATAAGGGCAACCTGGCGCATAAATGTCGATTTTCCCGCCATATTGGGGCCGGTAATTATAGCGCAGCGGTTGTCTTTGTTATCAAGGAAGGTGTCATTCGGCACAAACGGATAGTCTATCATCTGTTCAACAACGGGATGACGGCCTTCTTTTATGATTATTTCTGCGCCCGCGTTCATTTCGGGGCAGACATAACCGTTATTTCTCGCGACAACGGCAAACGAGCGAAGCACATCGAGGGAGGCGATGTTCGCCGCCGTCTGCTGAATTTCAAAAAGTTTTGACGCGACCTTCGTCCTGACGGAATCAAATATTTCAAACTCGAGATGCGCTATTCTTTCCTGCGCTCCGAGCACCTTGCTTTCAAGTTCCTTGAGTTCCTGGGTTATGAACCTTTCGCAGTTGGTGAGGGTCTGCTTTCTGATATAGTCATCCGGAACGAGTTCTTTGAACGAATTGCTGACCTCGATATAATAACCGAATACGCGGTTATAGCCGATCTTCAGCTTTTTGATACCCGTTCTTTCCTGTTCTCTCGCCTGTATCTCGGCAAGATAGCCTCTGCCGTTGTTGACGATATCGCGCAGCTCGTCAAGTTCGGCATTGAAGCCGTCTTTAATCATTCCGCCCTCACGCACCGTAAACGGCGGGTCCTCAACTATCGCCCTTTCGCAAAGGTCTGTGATTTCCTCAAGCGGATATATGCCGTCGTGAATACTGCCGAGCATCGAGCACGAGCATCCGGAAATCTTTTCGCGGATTGACGGCATTCTTTTAAGGGTTGCCGCGAGAGCGTTCAGTTCTCTCGCGTTCGCGTTTCCGTATGATATGCGGGTTATAAGACGCTCCATATCCTGACAGCCGTTAAGCAGCTCGCCTATATCGTCGCAAAGAACCGGAGATTCAAACAGCTCGCTGACGGCGTTATGCCTTTTGGTGATGCCGCCGATATTGAGCAGCGGCTGTTCAATCCAGGAGCGGAGTTTTCTTTTGCCCATGGAGGTTTCGGTCTTATCAAGAACCCAGAGCAGCGAACCGCGTTTTTCACGGCTCCTGAGGGTTTCGGTGATTTCAAGATTATTAAGCGCCGAAACATCAAGGCGCATAAAGCTGTCATCACCGTAATATTCGATTTTTGATATATTGTCAAGCTCGTGCTTCTGCACTCTTCTGAGATAATTCAGCGACACGCCGGCGGCGCATGCGGCGGCGGGGACATCGCCGGGCAGAATATCCGAAACGGAAGCGACCTTGAAATGGCCTGTAAGCGTTTCGGCAGTAACCGACTGGTCGAATTCCTCATCGTCGAGCAGCTCGCAGTTCGCGGAGGAAAGTTTGTTTTTGATGAAATCGGTAACCTGACCGAGTTTAAGCACTCCGGAATTGATTATGACCTCGCGCGGAGCAAATCTGCCGAGCTCGTTGATAACCGCCTTGGAGCAGTTTCTCGCCGGAATCTGCGTCACAAAAACGGAACCTGTCGATACATCGGAAAAGCAGAGTCCGACCGAGTTTCCGCAGATGCAGACACAGCCGAGATAATTGTTTTTGCCCTCGTCGAGCATTGAACTCTCGATAACCGTGCCGGGAGTCATCACTCTCGTGACATTTCTTTTGACTATTCCTTTGGCGAGAGCGGGGTCTTCAAGCTGTTCGCAGACCGCGACCTTATAGCCCTTCTGAACAAGACGGGCGATATAAGGGTCGGCGCTGTGAAACGGAATGCCGCACATGGGCGCTCTCTCTTCCTGACCGCAGTCCCTGCCTGTAAGAACGAGTTCGAGTTCCGCGGACGCGGTTTTCGCGTCATCGAAAAACATCTCGTAAAAGTCACCCAGACGAAACATGAGAATCGTATCGGGATACTGCTTTTTTATTTCAAAATATTGCTTCATCATGGGGGTGAATTCTGCCATTGAGTTTTACCGACCTTTCAGTTTTTAAAAGATTATTGACAGCCGGAGCATCCTTCGCAGACGCCGTTGCAGTTTTGCTCTTCAACCGGCTCGCAGGTGGCGGGGTCGTGCCCCTGAATGCAGAGAGTGAAAATGCCGTTTATATATTTCATAAGCTTTTCAATCTCAGCGGACGCTTCTTCATACGCTTTCATATTGGGATTCGTCATTATTTTCGCGTAAACCTGCGAAAACTCCTCATCCATCTGACGGAGTTTTGACTCATCTTTATCCTCTTTTGCCGCTTCGTGCTGAAACGCAGTCTGGAGGAACTGTATTCTTGCTATATTTTCATTGAGCTCGCTGTCGTTTTCATTTGCCTGCTGCGCTTTCTGAAAAGCGAGATAACGTTCATCCTTCTGAAGCGCCGCGCCGAGTTCTCTTGCCAATGCAATTACATCCATTTGTCTGTTTCCTTTCGGTTTGTTTTTATTCTTCAATCATTTCTCCCCGTAAAATCCAGG
>JAFWRV010000361.1 GCA_017519685.1 Clostridia bacterium | reverse complement strand
GGATAAAGAGTATTTTGAAAAAATCTGCGAGGAGAATAAACTGATAATAAAAAACTATCTTCTTGATACCGGATACGGTTTTAAAGCGCAGTATTTCAAGGCGGTAAAGCCGTATTAACCCGACAAATACGTTTGATTAAGCCTTGTGTTTACGGCATCTTAAACTGTCTGTCTGATAATATCCGGGAGGGTGACAATATGAAAATATTCAAAAGAATTATTTCCGTTATGCTTGCGGCGGTAATCTCCGTTTCAATCGTTCTGCCGTCTTTTGCCCTTGACAAAAAGTGCGGCTGCGGTTTCTCCCCTGTTATTTATGTCGGGCCGCTCGGCTGCGCCGACATAGTCAGGGATGCGGGCGAAGAAAACGAACAGCGTCTGTGGAAAACCGACACGAAATTCTTGCTGAAAAATTTCGGCAAAGTCAACGGTACTCTGCTGAAGGGTATCGCGCTGAAGGATTATGACGCCGTCGCCGATGCGGTGGTTGAGTTTGTGAATCTTTCCTTCGGCGACCTTGCTCTTGACAGCGAAGGAAATTCGCATAAAAACGTCACCGTTCCCAATCTTAATACGCCGGATTCCTCAGAACACGGCGTAAATATTTCATTCTATTTTGATTACGATTTCAGACTTGATCCGTATATTCACGCGCGGCGGCTCAACGACTGTATTCAGCAGATAAAAAAGCTGACCGGTCATTCAAAGGTTCAGCTCAAAGCTTCAAGCATGGGCGGCGTGGTTCTTTCCGCGTATCTTGATACTTACGGATACAAAGATGTGGAAACCGTTATCTGCCAGTGCTGTCCCCTTTGGGGTACCGCGGTCGCCGGGGAACTGTTCTGCGGAAAATTCGAACTCAACCCCGTTTCCCTGAGGCGGTACGCTCAAACAGCAATTCCCTCCCTTGACGGCGGAGATGCCGCTCAGTCACTGCTCTATTTTCTTACGGATGCTTTCAGGATAACCGGAATATGGAATATGATTATCGCTCTGGGAAACAGAATCTCCTGTAAAATAATAGACAGGGTTTACAGCGAGGCGCTTATTCCCATTTTCGGCACAATGCCGGGTATCTGGTCTTTTGTGCCTGCCGAATACTTCGACACGGCGCTGGAATATATGAAGGTCAGCCGCTCGGGCGGACTTTACAGGCAGATTTTACACTACCGTACCGCTCAGTCGCATATCGCCGCCAATCTCAAAAAAGCGAAAAACGCGGGCGTCAGGACCTACATTTTCTGCGGTTACAATATTCAGCGGACTCCTCTTGTTTCCGCGTGGAAAAACACATCGGACGGCACTGTGGACACAAAATATGCGTCTCTCGGAGCGACCTGCGCCGATCTCGGAGAAACGCTTGATACGGAATATATTGATTCTCTGAAAGATAAAAAATATCTTTCGCCCGACGGAATGATTGACGCTTCAACCTGCGCTCTGCCTGACTGCACCTGGTTTAACCGCGACTGGCTGCATTGCAACGGTCAGCCGGCGATTGACAGGTTTTATGAGAAACTGCTCACAAGCAAAAAACAGCTTACCGTTTTTTCAATGAAGGAATATCCGCAGTTTCTTCAGAACGACAAAAACGCCGGGACTCTGCTTCCGGTGACAGGCGAATACAATTACCGTGAGTTATTCCGTCAGAATCCCTCGCTTCTTAATTTAACAAGAATCGCGAGCGATTTTATCTTCGGAAAACATAAATAATAAGCCTACGGGCGTTATAACGCGCCCTGAGAAAGGATGATTTTATGAAACACTTCAAAAGAATTCTCGCATTGACTCTCGCGCTGACAGTGATATGCGCACTCGCGCCCGCTGCGGCCGCAAAAACGGCGGAAAGCAGTTTCGGCGGTTACAAGCACGTCTTTATCATCGGAATTGACGGCGCAGGAACCTTCTTTGAGAAGGACTACATGAAGAATTTCCACCGGATTTTCAAAGACGGCGCCGTGAAATACGGTGTGCGCACCGAAACGAAAACCGACAGCGGTCCGAACTGGAACGCCATATTGACCGGAGTATCATATTTCAAAACAGGCGCGGAAAACGGTGTCGTTTCTCTTGAGCAGGACAGAGTATTCCGCCGCTACCCGACCGTTTTCAAATATGTCCGCGACGCAATGCCCGACGCGGAGCTCGCTTCATTTTCAAACTGGGGCGCGATAAACAAAGGTATCGTTGAAGACGATATCGGCGTAACAAAGGTAACCCAAAGCCCCGATGACGCTCTCACGGACAGCATCGTCGAGTATTTTGAAAAAGGAAACCGCCCCGCGCTGTTTTTCGTTCAGCTTGACGAGGTTGACGGCGCCGGTCACGGTCACGGCAGCGCGTCTGCGGAATATGAAAACGCGCTGAAGCAGGCCGATGAAAGAGTCGGAAGAATATATGAAGCTGTTGAAAAAGCCGGACTTATGGAAGACGGATTGTTTATCGTCACCGCCGACCACGGTCACCGACCCGAAGGCGGTCACGGAAGATTTTCAAAGATTGAAAGTTATTCAACCATAGCCCTCAAAGGAAAGACCGTTAAGAAGGGCGGTGCGCTCGACAGTGATACAAAGCTTCGCGACATCGCCGCAATCAGTCTTTACGCTCTTGGAGTCAAGTCAACCGAATGGAATTTCAGCGCGAAAGTGCCGGCTGACTGCTTTGAGGATTTCAGCGGTCAGACACGTCCGTTTTACAGAGATATTATTGACACAATCTGCGGCGCTTTTATGTGGGCATATACAAATCTCGGAGCGCCTCTTGATAAATATTTTTGATTTTGCGTAACTCTCAATACGGTTTAGTACTCTCCTCCCCACGGGCGGAGAGTATTTATTTTTTTCAAAATGGATTTATAAGATACAAAACATATTGAAAAAGCGGAAATATAATGATACAATGTTTTCCGGAAATACTAGTGTTTCGTTATCTTATCAGACAAACGGGGAGTTATATGATTTCGTTGCTTATTTCACTCGCGGTATTGGTTGCCGGTTATCTTGTTTACGGCAAAATTACCGAAAAAATATTCGCTCCGGATGACCGTCAGACGCCGGCGGTCGCGATCAACGACGGCGTGGACTGCGTGCCGATGAAGACGTGGAAGGCGTTTCTGATCCAGCTTCTTAACATTGCCGGAACGGGTCCTATCTTCGGCGCTCTGATGGGCGCGGTTTTCGGACCCGTCGTTTTCCTGTGGATTGTTTTCGGCTCCGTGCTCGGAGGCGCTGTTCACGACTATATGAGCGGAATGATAAGCTCGCGGCATCTCGGAGCATCGATTGCGGAACTGTCAGGCACCTATCTCGGCAAGGCCGCCAAATGGGTGATGCGCATATTTTCGGTTATCCTGCTGGTGCTGTGCGGAACCGTTTTTGTCACAAGCCCCGCGGGACTGCTTGATAAGCTTACGCCCGACAGTATGAACGGCACCTTCTGGGCGGCGGTGATTCTCGTATATTATCTGCTTGCAACCCTCCTTCCGATAGATAAGCTCATAGGCAAGCTTTATCCGGTTTTCGGAGTGCTGCTGATTGTTATGGCGGCGGCTGTAATCGGAGGAATTCTGTTCTCCGGCGGCAAATATACCGTTCCCGAAATCTCGCTGAGCAATCTTCATCCCGAAGGCACGCCCGTCTGGCCGTATATGTTCGTTACGGTTGCCTGCGGCGCGGTATCCGGATTTCACGCCACTCAGTCACCGATGATTGCCAAGTGCATCACAACCGAGAAGAAAGGCAGAACGGTGTTTTACGGAGCGATGATATCCGAATCCGTAATCGCTCTTGTATGGGCGGCTGCCGGAGTCGCGTTTTACGGCTCAACCGGGCTTCTGAACGAAGCGCTGAAAAACGGCGCGTCAAATGTCGTTTATGAGATATCCACCGGCGTTCTCGGAACGCTCGGCGGCGTTCTCGCCGTTGCCGGCGTGGTCGTCTGCCCGATAACATCCGGTGACACGGCGTTCCGCAGCGCGAGACTGATTCTTGCCGAAACATTCAATCTCAATCAGGAAAAGATTAAAAACCGCCTTCTGATAACAGTTCCTCTGCTTGTTATCGGCGGACTGCTGACGTGGTTCGCGATAGTAAACGACAACGGATTTCAGATTGTCTGGCGCTACTTCTCCTGGAGCAATCAGACTCTCGCCATGATTGCCCTTTGGGTATCGACCGCCTATCTGATAAAGAAAGGCAAATACCGTTTCGGCTCTCTGCTGACCGCATTCCCCGCGGCGTTTATGACAGCGGTCAGCGTAACATACATCCTTATGGCGAAAGAAGGATTCAGACTGAATCAGACTGTTTCATATATTGCAGGAGCGTTTGCGGCGGCGGCATTGTTCACAGTTTATCTCGCCGCGCTTAAACGTCATTCGAAGCGCGATAATTCCGCTTTGCAGGAAGAAAACCGATAGAAAGCGTCGAAATCATAAACGCGCGTTTCCGGTTTTTAAATCCGCAGATTAAAATTTCACCGCCGTTCAACCTTTGAAAACAAACGACTCGACTGACAATCCCGTGACAAATCCGTAACGGTGTGATACATTTTTTACGGAGGTGATCGCTATGATCAACAAATCAATATTCGGTTCTTTCATCCGTGAAAAAAGAAACGAAAAAGGTCTGACGCAAAAGGAGCTCGCGGAGATGCTTTTTGTTTCGGAATCGACAGTCAGCAAATGGGAGGTCGGAAAGAGCTATCCCGATATTACTCTTGTGCCCGATATATGCAAGGCGCTTGACGTTTCCGAGCATGAGCTTATCGGCGGAGCGGAAGACACGGAATACAGAAAAGTTAAAAACGAGGCGCGGCTGTACAGAAGAATCAGCGAATCTTTCTTTCTGTTTCCTACCGCCGCTTACATTCTCGCTCTCGTTATCTGTTTTATCTGCGATATCTGTATCAACAAACGTCTGACTTTTACTCCCGTGGTTTTCGGCTCGCTTCTCACAGCTTTTACTTTCATACCCACCTGTATCAGATTTACCGAGAATCATAAGCTCGCGGTTTTTGCCGGCTCGACTTATCTTGCGCTTGTGATTCTGTTTATTATCTGCTGTGTAAAATACCGGCAGAACTGGTTTTTGAACGCCGCCATGGGTACCCTGCTCGGTTATGCCGTTATTTTCATTCCGTTTCTTCTGAGAAGATACCTTCCCGAAAACAAAAGGAAATTCACTCTGCTTATTTACTTTACCGCTGTTTTTATCCTTGTGATTCTTTTGCTGTGCGCGGTCAGAGCAACCGTCACTTTCAATCTTATGCAGGGAATGCTTATAACACTGTACGCTTTTCTGCCGTTCGCGGTTATTTCCCTGATGCATCTCACACCTTTAAACAGGTGTTTCAAAGCGGCGGCCGATGTTTTGTTTTCCGGATTATGCCTGTACGGAATGTCCTTTGTCATTTCCGTAATCACAGGAGAAAAATCCGGCAGTTACGCCGTTGATTTCAACGACTGGGCAAACTGCATCAACGGTAACATTTATCTTCTGACGCTGATTGCCTGCCTGACTGTCGCAGTTGCGCTGACTGTGTCGGGTATAAAAAAGAGAAAAGGATAATATAATAATTATATAAATCATCCCGGTTTCACCCGCTTTAGGACCGGTAACATTTCCGGGCGCGTCAACGTTTTTTAATTTCTTCAGATATTATCCCTGTATAACAAACGACCCGCAAGTCATTTAAGACCTGCGGGTCATATCTTTAGTTATTACATTTATCACCATACAAATATTGCTTTGAATATGCCGGCTATTCCTTCAATTATTCCGCTGAAGATTGCCCCTGCGGGCAGAAGAGTGAGAGGGTTGAATGAAAACAGTATTCCCAAAGGAAGCACGCGCAATCCTTCGCCGAGTAATTCAAAGCTGTGTTTAAGGTCTTCTTGTTTTGCCTGCGCTTTTGACGAAACGCTGACCGGCAGTTCCGTGTTAAGTATCTCGTTAAGATATATTTTAAGAGTATGTTCTCCCGCGTTATCAAAGGTAATATCAAATACGGTCGGTCCCTGTGAAATCAGGTTATCATCAATATAAACCTTATATTCATCGCTGTACGGTCCGCGCATCGAAAATCTGATTTTATCTCCCTGCGTAAGACTCAGCGTTCCGTATGAAGCGTCAACAAAATAATCTCCGTCATATTTTTTATATGAGTATAAAGTGTCGCCGGAGGTGTTCGGAAAATATGATATCTGAGGATTGCCGTTTCCATCGGCGTCCTCAAGCGAATTCTTAAGAATGTGGAATTTGAGATAACCGCTGTATGATATAAAGTGAACGAAAATCGCGAAATGCTCAATTCCGTCTATATTTTTTCTCTCTATAACATAATCTTCTTTCGGAACCTTTTTGATATCAAGAGTATCCCCGGAATGCATGGGGTAGTATTGAAGATACAATTCAAAAGAATCTGTAACGGTTACAAATTTCGGGTCGAGCTGAATTGTCAGGAATCTGTCGTCGGACGCGTATATCCACTGACTGCAAACACCGAGCAGCAGGTCGGCGTTGTGGTTAACTGCAAACACCGACGGGACAAAAACGCACGAAATAAGGCAGAACGCAAGCACAGATGAGATAATCATTTTTGATAATCGTTTGATTTTCATAATCACACAACTCCTCTTTTTTTCGGGAAACAGTATTTTGTATTTCCATATATAAGTGTTGTGAAAGGATTGTTATGTTGCATTTCGTTTGCGAAATTCAAAAAAAGGTGTCGTGCGCTCCATATTTTGTATCGCCACCACCCGCCTCGTCCTCACAAGCTCAGCATATCCTTGGTGGCGGCAAGCATGAATGCTTGCCCTACGTTACGGTATCCGCGTAGGGGCGAATAGTATTCGCCCGTTATAATTTTGTGTATCACGTCGGGCGATTGATAATCGCCCCTACTGTTGACGGGTGTCCGAAGCCTTATATATCAAGGTAAATGGGCTTTAATGACGGCAAAACACAATCGGAGCGAAGCGACCCTCAATTATTCATTATTCATTAAGTCATTATTCATTATAATCGGCTTACCGATGTCCTGAACCCGTTAATCATTTAATCAAAAAATCAGTTTCTCTGAACCGTTGAAATATAAATCGAAGCGAAGCGACCCGCGATTATGCATTATGCATTATGCATTATGCATTGACAAAGTTATGCATTGACCCAAAACTCTGTATTTACTTTTTCGTCAAAATCATTATAATAAAATCAATGAACAGCCGCAAGGCAATATATTTTACGGAGAATAATATGAAAATTTTATGTATAGGCGACAGTCTTACCGAAGGCGATTACTGCAAATCTCCCGGTATTGCCGATGTCAGAGAAAAAAATTATCCTTATTTTCTGTCCGAACTGACGAAAAGCACGGTTATCAATCTCGGAAAATGCGGTTTTCGCGCGTCCGACTGGCTCAGGTTTTATAAAGAAGACTGCGACAGGGTGACGGACTGCGACTTTATCCTCATTATGCTCGGCACAAACGGCGGCTTTGACCCCGACAGGGAAACAGAGGATAATGAAGCGATGCGTGAAATCATCCGCACGGTTAAAGAGGATAATCCCGGAGCGGTCGTTTTCCTGCTTCCCCCTCCCCACTGCACCGTGAATCCCGACAGTTGGGGATACGGAACCGAGCAGAGGGCGTCGGCCGGCCGTGCATTTGTCCGCAAGCTTGCCGGTGAAAGCAAACTGCCGCTTATTGAAACGGACCGTATCCCGGTTTTCACCGCCGAAAACGAGCCGTTATATCAGCCGGTTGACGGCGTTCATTTCGGCGAGGAAGGATACAGGGCAATTGCGGAATTTGTTTTTGAAGCTCTGTGCGATTACCGCGCCGGAGCGCTGCTGTCGGTTATGTCGGATGAAGAAAAGCTGTATCAGCTGTCATCCGATATGATATTCGATGTTGACGGCGGTTACCGCGAGGGCAGAAATCCTCTCCACGGAAGCTACCGCAATCCCGGTCACTTTATGCATAAGTCCCTCGGCAGAATCTGCCCGGCGGACGAGGTTGCTTCGTTTATAAATGAAGATGTCAGAATCAGTATTGACGCTCAGCCGCATTCAATTCCGCCGATAGAAAACGGAGAAGCCCTTCACGGCGCGCAGTGGGGAATGGGAACCTGTTTCCCGCAGCCTATCAATATGGCGTCGGGGTTTGATCCGGAGCTTGAGGAAGAATGCAGCCGCGTCATAGGTAAAGAATGCCGCGCTGTCGGAGTAAGGCAGGTCTTTTCCCCGGTCATAAATATCGTGCGCGACTGCCGCTGGGGAAGAACCGTGGAAAGCTTCGGAGAAGACGTGAAACTTACCTCCGATATGGCTGTCGCGGTCTGCCGCGGTCTTGAAAGCGAGGGAGTAACTGCAACGCCCAAGCATTTTGCCGATAATTATTCGGAGGGCGGCAGGGATTCAAATTATTCCGTAACTTCGGAAAGAACGATGCGCGAGGTTTTCCTTGAACCCTTCCGCAGAGTTCTTCAGACAGGCATTGCCCATTCCGTTATGGCGGCTTACAACGCGTGGGAGGGCGTTCCCTGCCACTGCAATCCGGTTCTGCTCAATAAAATTCTGAAAAAGGAATGGAATTTCGGCGGCTTTGTCGTTTCGGATTACTGCGGAGTCAACGGCATAGCAACCTCTCACCGTTTGTGCGCCGAGGAATACGAGGCGTCTGCGAAAGCCGTAAAGGCGGGGCTTGATGTTATTCTTCCGTTCGGCGGATACGATATGCTCAGCCGCGCTTACGAAGAAGGTCTGCTCTCCCGCGAGGATATTGACAGGGCTGTATTCCGCGTGCTCAAGGCAAAATACCGTCTCGGTCTGTTTGAACATCCGTTTGCCGACGCTGAGAAAGCAAAGGAAACTGTCCGCTGCAAAGAGCACAGAGACCTTGCCCTCAAAGCGGCAAGAGAAACAATAGTTCTTCTGAAAAACAGCGGCGTACTGCCCGCAGAGCGTAATAAAGTCAAGCGTATCGGAGTATTCGGTCAGGGCGCCGATATTCT
>JAFWRV010000360.1 GCA_017519685.1 Clostridia bacterium | reverse complement strand
GATACTTTATGACCACAAAGCAGAATTCAATGCCTTGCGAGGGATATTTCAAATTCGGAAACGAAAAAATAGAGCTTTCAAAGGAAGATACTTTCTGCGTGCTTGACTGGGGCAGGGTTGACACTCCTTACAGTCTTGTCTGGTATTGGGGCAACGGTTCCGCTTATATCACCGGCCCCGACGGTCAGAAGCATATTTTCGGTTTTGAAATAACCTGGGGTATCGGCAATGAGAGCAACGCCACCGAAACCTGCATTTTCTATGACGGAAAGGCACATAAATTCGGGGCGATTGACGTTGAGACTTTCCCGAAACCCGACAAATATATGGAGCCGTGGCATTTTGTTTCAGAAGACGGAAAATTCGATATGACTATGAAACCGTTCTTCGATCATCATTCCGATCTGAATGTTCTCGCCATGAGAATGCACAGTCATCAGGTTCACGGAATCTGGAGCGGCACCGCAACGCTTGAAGACGGAACCGTTCTTGAAATCAAGGATATGTACGCGTTTTGCGAGTACGTTGAAAACAGATGGTAAAGTAAGGGCGGATGGCCGCAATACAATAATGCCCCAAAAATAAGGGACTTGCCCGCAGGCAAGTCCCGGTTTTCTTATTTAACAAATGTCTTGAGTTTATATTCTTTATTCAGCAGCATTTTTGCGAGGTCGGCCGAGTCCCCGGGCATCCTGTCCAGATAGATTCCGCCCGGCTCCATTCCGGTTTCGCGGTGAAAATCCGAAGCCGAAGACATGCGCAGACCGTATTTTTCCGCCCACCGGTACGCAATATCGTTTCTTGAGTCGTGACCGCCGTGCCCGTTATAGACTTCCATACCGTCGAGCAGGGAAGGACTGACGACGGCGATGTTGTTGCGGAAAGGATGCGCCTGAAACACGGTCAGATGATTTTCGAGAGCAAAAGGACGGAATTCCTCAAGCTCACTGAATTCGGCAAAATTCCTTGTGAATATGAAATCCTCGTCAAAACCGAACACAAGATAGTCGTTGTCATAGTCGAGAAATCTTATCTCCATACCGAGCAGAACCTTGAAACTGTCGCCTGCCGCGGCTTTTGCCGCGCGGTATCCGCTGAGAAAAACACGCGCGCCTTCTTCGTAAGTGCTGCCGTGTTTTCTGATATTGTGAAGGTTCATGTGGTCGGTGACGCATATTCCGTCATATCCGAGCTTCTTATATCTCTCAACAACCTGCGCGGCGGGAACCTCGCCGCAGCAGCTTGATTCTTTTGTGTGAACGTGAATATCAAACAGATAACTCATATCAATTCTCTTTTCCTCGATGTATTTGTGTACTATTTTATAACAAACTTTTAAAAAAATCAACATATTGTTGTAAAGTCTTGACAAAACCCAAAATATAGTTTAAAATCAATTGTCATTAATTAATTATTATATTTATAAGATTGGAGTGAATGTACTGTGAGCGAAGATATGATTCGCTATGTCAATGCCGCCTCTCAGGGCGATACGGATGCCATGGGTAAGCTTTATGCCAAAACGCTGAAGTCATCCTATTATCTTGCCTTGAAACTCTGCGGCGATGCGGACGAAGCAGTTGACATTACCAAAAACGCTTATGCAAGAGTGTTCTGCACAATCGCTCGCCTGAAGAAGCCCGACGCTTTTGAAATATTTATGAGGCAGAATATTGCCGCAGTATATAAGGAAGGACGCAAGTTCACATTCGGCGACGCGGTTGCGGATGTTCCCGAAAGCACGCTTGAATTCCTGTCGGAGGATGTTTACACCGATGTCAGAAAGACAGCCGCCGCTCTCGACGCCGTTTCCGAGCTGAGCCCCGAGCTTCGCAGCACGGTTATTCTTCACTATTACAGCGGAATGCCTATCGGGCCTCTTTCAAGATATCTCAATATTTCTGAGAGTTCAGCCAATGCCGTTCTTGCCAAGGCAAAGGAAATCATTTTCTCAAAATGCGGCAGCGGAGAACCTTCGGAAAATCCCGAGAGTCCTTATCCCGTTCTTAACAGGATTTTCAAGAGAGAGATGGAGACCACCGCAATCGATCCGTCTGCGGTAAGAGAAATCTTCTCTTATGTTATCGATAAGTACAACACCTTCAAAGAGGTAGAAAACAGCAGAGCTCCGGTAACGGTTCCCGCCTCGAAGGGAGAGTTTTTCAAAAACATCAGCTCCGAGCCGTCCGTTCCCGTAAACACAAATTCCGCCGCGGACAAAACTCCGTCGGATGAGGAAATAGATTTTGACAGGTTTGTCGATACTCCGGTAGAAAAACCGGCTTCATCCGGCAAAGGCTTCAGTGTCGCAGGTGTTCTTGATTTCTTCAAAAACTTCGATTTCAAAAAGATTGATTTGAAAAAAGCGGGAATTATCCTTGTTGCGCTGATTGCGATTATTCTTATTATCACAGGCATAGCCAAGGCGGCGGGCAAAAAGAAAGACAATCCCGATGCACAGGTCAGCACGGCGAATACTTCCGATGTCGAATATCAGTGGAAAAA
Organism: Clostridia bacterium; assembly: GCA_017519685.1. GTDB lineage: Bacteria > Bacillota > Clostridia > Oscillospirales > Acutalibacteraceae > CAG-177. The sequence goes on along the minus strand of JAFWRV010000360.1, from coordinate 11,902 downwards.
CACCGGTTTTGCCGATTGCTCCGAAATCAATTACCTCAACGAGTATTTCTGCTGTTTCAAGTCAGCAACCACAAATAAATACGGTCTGCTTGACTACCAGGGAAATATTCTTATCCAGCCGCATTATGACAATCCTTTCCTTGCCTGCGGCTCGGGAAGAGATTACACAAACAGCAATAAATATCATGTTGTTGTCGATATAGACGGTGTTAAACACTATGTAACCTATTCCGGCGGAAAAGCCGAGATAACAGGTCAGGAGCATCAGAGCCACGCGTTCCAGGATGACGAGTTCCCCGAAGGCGTAAAGTATGATGAGCGTGACAGATTCTTTGAAGGTTACGCCGCCGCGAGAAAGAACGGCAAATGGGGATATGTCGATATGGACGGCAAGAAGGTTATTCCTTACAAATACGATGCCGTCAACTTTGATACCGGCTCAGGTTCCGACACGCTCAACGCTTACAACTGCGATTACTGCAGACCTGTTACGGGCGGACTTATTGCCGTCAAGAAGAACGGCAGTATGGGAATAATCAATCTTGAGGATGAGGTTATCGTTCCGTTTGAATACAGCGTCATTATGCCGGGTCTCAACGGCGTGTTCATCGCGAAGAAAGACAACACCTGGGGCGTTATACTGACAGGCAGCGCCATCACAACCTTCCCCGGAGTCAATCTCATTATTGATGCTTCACCGGATGATATTACAACAGATCCCGCAGGAGAAGACAAGTATTATATCGTTACGGGCAGCGGCGGTATCAACGTCAGAGCCGACGCGGACGCGAACGCCGAGAAGGTCGGCGAGCTTCCTTCCGGAGAAAGAGTCAAGGGCTGCGGCACCAAACTTTCCTCAACGGGTAAAGAATGGCTCCGTATCGAATATAACAACACATACGCCTATATTTCAATGACCCTTGTAAAAGAGGCAGAATAACAAAAAACTTTGAAGAAGAATAATCCGTTTTCATCACACAGAGAGGTCCCCGCCTGCTGAGAGGAGGACTGTGAAACGGAAAACGGAGTGCCGCTTCTGAGTTCCGCGCTGACGAGGCGCGGCGCCGATTGCGTTAAAAATCAACAGAGTGGTGCAGTGATGTGCAATTCGGGTGGTACCGCGGTTCAATGAATCGTCCCGTCTGATTGGCAAACTGCACCTTTTTTCAATTTTCACATACATTTGGAGGTAATGTTATTATGGAATGGATGGGTCTCAACGAAATAAGAGAAAAATATCTTGAGTTTTTTGAATCCAAAGGTCATCTCAGACTGCCGAGCTTTTCACTTGTCCCTCAGGGCGACAGGAGTCTGCTCCTTATCAACGCCGGTATGGCGCCGATGAAAAAATATTTTACGGGTGAACTCACACCTCCCCGCACGAGAGTCACAACCTGTCAGAAGTGTATCAGGACTCCCGATATTGAGAGAGTCGGAATCACCGCGCGTCACGGAACTTATTTTGAGATGCTCGGCAATTTCTCTTTCGGTGATTATTTCAAACACGAGGCAACCCGCTGGGCGTGGGAATTCTGCACAGAGGTTATGAAGATGCCTGTTGACCGTCTGCATGTGACGGTCTATCAGGATGACGACGAGGCGTATGATATCTGGACAAAAGAGATAGGCGTTGCTCCCGATCATATGTCACGTCTCGGCAAGGAAGACAATTTCTGGGAGCACGGCGCGGGTCCCTGCGGTCCCTGCTCCGAGATTTACTTTGACAGAGGCGAAAAATACGGCTGCGGCAAGCCCGATTGCAAAGTCGGTTGTGACTGCGACAGATATACCGAATTCTGGAACCTCGTTTTCACTCAGTTTGAAAATGACGGAAACAACAATTACACAAAACTCAAGAGCTGCAATATTGATACCGGTATGGGCCTCGAGCGTCTTGCCTGCATAATGCAGGGCGTTGACAATCTCTTTGAGGTTGATACGGTTCAGAATATAATGAAGCACGTCATTGACATTGCCGGAGTCAGATATCACGACAATGAAAAGAATGATGTTTCTCTCAGAGTTATCACGGACCATATCCGCAGCACGACATTTATGATAGGCGACGGCGTAATGCCCTCAAACGAAGGCCGCGGATATGTTTTGCGCAGACTTCTCAGAAGAGCGGCGCGCCACGGCAGACTGCTCGGAATACAAGGCACCTTCCTCTATAAAGTCTGCGAAACCGTTATAAAAGAAAACGCGAGCGCTTATCCCAATCTTGTTGAGAAGCACGACCTTATCGTCAAAGTCATCAAGGCAGAGGAGGAAAGCTTCAACAAGACCATTGATACGGGTCTTACTCTGCTTGAGGATATCATTTCAAAGAGCGATTCAAAGGTTCTCTCCGGCGCGGACGCGTTCCGCCTTCAGGATACTTTCGGCTTCCCGATTGACCTGACTCAGGAACTTCTCGCCGAAAGAGGAATGAGCGTCGATACAGACGAGTATCACCGCCTTTATGATGAAAGCAGAGCGGCTGCGAGAGCCGCGAGAAAAGACGCGGGAGCGGAAGCATGGAAAGACGGAAGCGTTTCTCTCAAGGATATCCCCGCGACGGAATTTCTCGGTTACACTCAGAATACGTGCGACAGTGAAGTAAAGGCAATTATCGTCAACGGCGAAAGAAGCGATTTCGTTTCGGCGGACAGCGAAGCGGCGATAGTTCTTGATAAAACGGTATTTTACGGCGAAAGCGGAGGACAGGTCGGTGACACCGGAGCGCTCGATTTCGGCTCTGCCGTATTTGAGGTTACCGCGACAGGAAAGACCGCGGACGGAATTGTTCTGCATATCGGCAGAATTTCATCCGGCGAAAGTATCGCGGTCGGCGATAAGGCAAAGGCGTGCATAGATGTTGCCGTAAGACAGGCAACGATGAGAAATCACACTGCCGCCCATCTTCTGCAGGCGGCGCTGCGCGAGAAACTCGGCACCCATGTCGAGCAGGCGGGTCAGCTTGTAAATTCAGGCGCGGTAAGATTTGACTTTACTCATTTTTCCGCGCTCACAGCAGAGGAAATAGCCGCGATAGAGCGCCGTGTTAATGAGGTTATCCTCTCCGCGATTCCGGTAACAACATCGGAAATGCCCATAGACGAAGCGAAGAAACTCGGAGCGATGGCTCTTTTCGGAGAGAAGTACGGCGATGTTGTCAGAGTAGTCAGAGCGGGAGATTTTTCAACCGAACTCTGCGGCGGTACCCATGTTGACAATACCGGAAAGCTCGGCCTTTTCAAAATCGTATCTGAATCCTCCGTTGCTGCCGGAGTACGCCGTATCGAAGGCGTTACCGGCTTCGGAGTTATGGATTATATAGCAGCCGAAAACGAACTTATCCGCAATACCGCGGTTTCAATGAAGCTTGCCAATGTTTCTGAAATCGACAAGAGAGCGGCGGCTCTTATGAGCGAACTCAAAGCGGCTGAAAAAGAGTGCGAAAAACTGCGTGAGGAGATTTCCTCAATGAAGACGGGCGACCTTATGAGCAACGCCGTTGACGTTGACGGATTAAAACTCGTCACTGCGAAATTTGACGGAATCGGCGCGGGTGAACTCAGAGGTATGTGCGATAAGGCAAAGGAAAACGACGACCTTGTAATATTCATCTGCGGCGTAAGTGATGATAAATCATCCGCGAACTTTGCCTGCGCCTGCGGCAAAAACGCCGTAGCGAGAGGAGCGCATTCCGGTAATCTCGTTAAACAGATAGCCGCGATTGCGGGCGGTTCCGGCGGAGGAAGACCCGACAGCGCGATGGCGGGTACAAAAGATGTTTCAAAAATCGATGAGGCAATGTCCGCGGTGGCAGATGCCCTTAAAAGCTTTTTAAAGTAAACGGAAGGAGAACTGTTATGGACTGCATTTTCTGTAAAATAGCGGCGGGAGAAATCCCCTCGACAAAGGTTTATGAAGACGATAAGGTAATCGCGTTCAATGACCTTGACCCCCAGGCGCCGTTCCATGTTCTTATTATTCCCAAGGAGCATATCGCTTCCGCGGCTCAGATTGATGAGAGCAATTCCGCGGTAGTTGCTCATATTTTTGAAGTCGCGGCAAAGATAGCGTCGGAACAGGGACTTTCCGACGGATTCCGTATTGTAAGCAACTGCGGAGAAAGCGCGGGTCAGACTGTCATGCATCTTCATTTCCACATGATGGCAGGCAGAGATTTCGGCTGGCCGGCGGGTTAAGGAGGATTATAATGGATAAATATTATACCGTTGACATAGCGGGGATGAAAAGAGACCTTCTGCGCTGCCCGCTCAACGAGCATCTTGATATAGCGGCTTTTATCATGTTCGGCGATGTCGAACTGACAATTCACTGCGCCGCGGAAATGCTCAAACGCCTTCCCGAGTTCGATTATATCGTTACTCCCGAAGCAAAGAGCATTCCCTTTGCCTATGAACTTTCAAGGCAGAGCGGAAAAAAATATTTTGTCGCGAGAAAAAGAGCAAAGCTCTATATGAAAAAGCCGGTAACGGTTGAAGTCAAATCGATTACAACCGACGCCATTCAGACTCTCATCCTTGACGGCATAGACGGAAAACAGCTCAAGGGCAGCAGAGTGGTAATACTCGATGATGTTATTTCAACAGGCGAATCCATCAGAGCTATGGAAGAGCTTCTTTCAAAGTTCAACTGCGACATAGTTGCCAGGGCGGCTGTCCTTGCGGAGGGTGACGCGGCTGACAGAGATGATATCATCTTCCTCGGCAAAATCCCCATCATTGAAAAATAAAACCGTTTAATTACGGGAGGTGACCTTATGCCGCGTCCGTTTGCCGTGCTCGGCATAACGGTTTTTCTCGTTCTTTCGGCGTTATACGATGCGCCGTCAAAAAGAGTATTTGTATTTTTCATTATTTTTACGGCACTTCTGACTGCTTCCGTATTGTTTAAAAGCTTGCGCAGGCAGGCGGCCTTTCCGGTTGCCTTTGCGGGCGCGGCGGTGGCGTGCCTTATGCTGCTTTGCGTGAACGAGTTCCTTTATTATCCTGCTGTCGCGCTGGATAGCACCGTTCACGAAGCGAGTATGACTGTTGTTAGTGACGGCGAAACGGCATACGGAAACTATTATTACGACGCGAAGATGACCTCTCTTGATTCCGGCAGGGCCGATGTCAATGTCCGTCTGGTTTTTCAGTCGGCTCCGGGTCTGTCGGCTTACGATGAGATACAGGGTAATTTCAAATTCTATAAACTCGGCAGCTCATCGGAGGATTTGCTTTCCTCATACAAAGCCGAAAACAGGTTTCTCGGCGCTTACTCCGTTGATGAAACATTGAAAATCAACGGAAATACAGCCGGCTCCCATTTTTTCGGGAAAGCGGTTATGTCGGTCCGCAGAGCGGTGAAAAAATCGCTGATGACAATTCTTCCGAATGATTACGGCGGACTGTCACTTGCGATATTGCTCGGGGACAGAAGCATGCTATCGGATTCCGCTTACCGCGGTCTGAAAGAGTGCGGTGTCACGCATATTATCTGTGTTTCAGGATTGCATCTTTCACTGTGGTCGGCGGCAATTCTGTGGCTGCTGAAAAAAGCCGGTATGCGTGAAAAAACGGCGTGCGCTCTGGCAATTCCCGCGGTTATTCTTCTGATGTTTATTGCCGGAATGAAATATTCCGTTATGCGCGCCGGTATAATGATGATTCTTTATCTTCTGTCGGTTATACTGTCGCAGCGCAGGGATCCTTTGAATTCTCTCGGAATATCCCTGCTTGTTATTTCAATAATAAATCCTTTTTCACCGGGTTCGCTGAGTCTTAGCCTCTCGGCGTTCTCTACCATGGGTATTATCCTGAGCGGCGAATATTTCAATCCGGTTATAAAGGAATTTGCGTCAAAACACAAAATGTTCCGGGTCATCGAAAAACCCGTGAAACTGCTCCTGGTGACGGCGTCTGCCGTCGGCTTTACTCTGCCGTTTACTCTGGGATTATACGGCGGATTCAAATTGAGCATATTTATTTCAAATATTATTATTGTTTTCTTAGCTGAAATCTGTATGATAAGCGCCGCGCTGAGCGTTCCGGTCGCGCTTATTTCACCTTATGTATTCAATTTACCCGGATTGATTGCGGGCGTCTGCGCAAAGTCTGTTCTCAATCTGACAAGGGTTATACCCGAATTTCCGCTTTCCAAAATAACAGTCGGAGAAAAAGACGCGTATATGATTCTCTGCGGTCTGTTTATGTTCGGCGCGCTTGCCGTGCTGACCGCTTACTCGGAAAAAAAGATTTTTCCGTCTGCCGTTTTTATCGCGGCGGGGCTTTTTGCCGTGACTGCGCTGACCTGCAATCTTTCCGACAGGGCAATGACTCATATAACCGTTTTTGACTCGGGGAAAAGCAGTTCCGTTCTTGTTTCAACACAAGGCAAATCGCTGCTCATAGGCTGCGGCGCAGACGGCTTCCGCGGAGCGGATGAGATATCGGAGAGTATCGGAAAGGCGGGAGGCGGACTTTCCGCGATTGTTTTGCCTTATGCCGACAGGAACTATATATCCTGTCTTCAGGATATTGTTCCGCTTTATCAGCCGCAGGCTGTTTACTGCGATGATTCCGGTTACATACCCGTGTATATACCCGGAAAAAGCATAATTAAAAATGAAGAAAAAATCACCGCGGGGAATATTACCGCGGAGGTTATAAAAGACGGGTCGGGAAACAAAGCGTATTCTGTTCATACCGACGATGTCTCGGCGCTTGTTGTCTGCGACCCGGCGATAGATTCGTCCGTACTGCCATCCGACGCGGATGTACTGGTCTGCCGTATGGATTATCCGGATAATTCCGCTTTCACTTCACTCTCGGCAATCGTGATACAGGCGGATGAAAGCAGGGGAATACCCGCTGAAAACGAGCTTTCCTCTTGCGGTATTGAAGCCGCGGCCACAGCGGGCAGAGGAAAAATAATCATTCATTCGAAAAACCGCAAAATAATGCTTGAAAGAGGTTGAGTTATGTCTGCTCTGACGGAAGACGCGTTAAAAGAGAAAATCAAGTCTTCTCCCTTCGGCGCGTATCTGCTCTACGGAGAAGAAACTTTTCTTGTTAAAGTTTATACCGACAAGTTGGTGAAAGCATCGGTCGGCGACGCTTTTTCCGATTTCAATCTCCGTGTTTTTGAAAATGATGACTGCGACCTCAATGAAATCTATGACAGCGCGCTTGCCGTTCCGATGATGGCGGAGGGAAAATGCGTGCTTGTCAGAAACTATCCGGCAGCCGAAGCCGAAGACAGCGATCTGGCTTTGCTAAAGGAGCTTCTTGCCGATAATCCGCCGGACAACTGCCTGATTTTTTCCTATCCGGCATTACAGCCGTCGGCGAGTGAAATCGGCGAAATTGTCAAGCTCTTTAACGAAAAAGGAATTGTTGTCAAGTTCGGAAAAAAACAGATGTCGGACCTTGTTAAAATAGTTGAAAGCGGAGCGAAAAAGAGAGGAAAGACATTTGAACGCGGAGTTGCCGAATATATGGTCAGCTGTGTAGGCAACGATCTCAATCTGCTCGGAAACGAGCTTGAAAAAGTATGCGCCTACTGCGGCGAAACCGTCAGGCGCGGCGATGTTGACGCCGTATGCATAAAGACGCTTGAAGCCAAGGTGTTCGATATGGTAGGCGAGCTTGTCAACGGAAACTTCGATAAAGCGTTCCGTATGCTGTCCAACCTTTTCGCAAAAAGGGAAGACGAGTATATGATTCTCGGCGCTCTGATTTCACAGTACACGGATATATACAGAGCAAAAGCCGCGGTAAAAAACAGCAAAAACGCCGTTGAGGTCGCGGCCGCCTATCCGTCATTATACAAGGGCAAGGATTTTAAACTCAAAAGGTCGGTAAGACCGGCCTCAACAATGACTTTTGAGCAGCTTGACAGCTGTCTTGAAATACTTGCCGACGCTGACAGGGCGCTTAAAAGTACGCAACAGGATAAAAAGCAGGTCCTCGAATATACGCTTGTGCGTCTTGCGAGGGCAGGCGGGAGAAAAGTATGATAAAGATAAGACAGGCGGTAATCGTTGAAGGAAAGTATGATAAAATCAAGCTTTCTTCAATAGTTGACGCGCCCATAATCTGCACCGAGGGTTTCGGTATTTTCAAAGATAAGGAACGTCAGAATCTTATCCGTATGCTCGCGGAGCGCAGGGGAATAGTTGTTTTGACCGACAGCGACTCGGCAGGCTTCATAATCAGAAATTTTATCGGCTCCACGATTGATAAAAAATATATCGTAAACGCTTATATACCCGATATATTCGGCAAGGAAAAGCGTAAGGACGCGCCTTCCCGTGAAGGAAAATTAGGCGTGGAGGGCGTTTCGGAAAAAGTTATCACCCAGGCGCTTGAAAGAGCCGGAGTGCTGTGTGAAAATACGGACGCTCCGGCAAGGCCGATTACCAAACACGACCTTTACGAGCTCGGGTTGAGCGGAAAGAAAGGAAGCGTGGAAAAGCGGAAGAAACTGCTTGATTATTACAAGCTTCCTTCCCGGCTTACAAGCAATTCATTGATACCGGTGCTTAATTCCATAACCGATTATGACTGTCTGCTCGATGATATGAAAATAATGGAGGGAACACAGGTATGCTGCGAATAGGACAGGGTTACGATGTTCACCGCCTGGCTGAGGGCAGGAAACTCATTATCGGCGGTGTTGAAATCGGATATGACAAAGGTCTTCTCGGCCATTCCGACGCCGATGTGCTTCTTCACGCGATATCCGATTCGCTCCTCGGCGCCGCGGCGCTCGGCGATATCGGAGTAATGTTTCCCGACAGCGACCCGGCATTTGAAGGGGCGGACAGTCTTGAACTTCTTAAAAAAGTCAACGCTTATCTGAATAAAAACGGTTTTCGTGTCGTCAATATAGACTCAACCGTCATAGCGCAGGAGCCGAAGCTCAGATCTTATATTCCGGCAATGGTTTCCAATATCGCGTCAGCCTGCGGAATCAGCGAATCCTGCGTCAGCGTCAAGGCAACAACAGAGGAAAAACTCGGCTTTACCGGCGAAGGACTCGGTATGGCGGCGCAGGCAATCGCGCTCATAGAATCATCTGATTAACTTTTTGTAAATTCTTTATTTATCGTTTGATTATATAAAATCGCTGTGATAAGATAATAACAATAAAGTGTGAAAGGCAAAGCTTATGTTACTTGATGTTTACACTGCGGCGGGCAGCAACGGATGGCTCGGGGCTTTTGAGGAATTTGTCAACAAAGTCAAGTCAATAAGACCGACCGTCATCGACCTGATAGATATTATCATTGTTGCTCTTGCCATTTTTTATCTTCTGACCCGTCTTAAAAGCAATAAATTCAAGCATCTTATATCGGGACTGATTATTCTCGGTGTGGGATATGCTCTGGTTACTCTTTTAGGTTTCACCGTAAGTACATATATTCTTAAATTTGTATTCTCAAATATCTTCATTATTCTTGTTATTGTTTTCCAGCAGGAAATACGGCAGATTATCGAGAGAATAGGAAGAAGCAGATTTGTCGGAGGCAGTCTTTTTGAATTGTTCGCTTCCGAAAAAAGCGAAACCGTTACCAAGGCAATTATCGAAATCAGCAAGGCGGTTCAGAGAATGAGCGAAAGCAAGACCGGCGCGCTTATTGTTATGGAAAAAGGAACCCTGCCGCTTGAAGTCGTTGAATCGGGTATATCGGTGGACGCCGAGATTTCCCATGAGCTTATCGGCAATATCTTTTACCCGAAATCTCCTCTTCACGACGGCGCCGCGATAGTTCGCGATGGCAGACTTTTCAAGGCCGGATGTGTTCTTCCGCTGACTCACAGCAACAATGTTCCGAGCGAACTCGGAACGCGTCACAGAGCGGCAATCGGTATGAGCGAATATTCCGACGCGATGATAGTTGTCGTTTCCGAAGAAACAGGCAATATTTCGGTGGTTGTAAACGGCAGACTTCAGTCCGGATATGATGAATCAAGTCTGCGCGCCGCCATGCTCGATTATATGACAGAAGATTCATCCGGGAAAAAGGATAATAAGATTTCCGGATTTTTCAAAAAGGGACGGAAAAAATGAGAGAAAGTTTATTATCAAAATTATTTAACAATAAGATTTTCCTGATTGTTTTTTCTGTATTGCTGGCTTCGTTTATCTGGCTTTTCATCACTGCTGAAAAGACGGGCAATATAAACAGAACCGTTACCAACGTCGGAATTAATCTGGAAACAAAAGAAAAAGACAGGCAGTTTTTTGTTGACAGCAAGACATTTGAATCCCACAAAAACGAAGACGGAGACAAACTTGTCGGCGAAGTTGAAATTGTCGGCCTGAGATATTATATTGACAGCGTCAAAAGCACGGACATCGACCTGACATACACAAATACGGTTCTGAATATAGGTGAAATGACTCTCAATCTCAAAGCCAAGCCGAAGGAAGATGATGACAATTTCACTATCGGTCAGACTATTACGCCCACAAATATTCTTGTTTATTATGATACGCCGGCGGGAGCCGATTTTAACATTGATATTGACAGCTCCCTGATAGAAACGGAAAACGGCTTTTATTACAGGGAAAACAGCGCTTTTATAGCGTCCGACACAACCAAGCTTTCGCTGACCGGGCCGGCTACCGTTATCAATAAAATCAACAGCGTTACCGTAAGGCCCGATCCCGATCAGCCGCTTAATGTCAGCACGGCTGTGGACGGAGAATTTACCTTCCTTGACGAAAACGGCATTGAGGTGGAGGAATCGCTGCTTAAATATGTCAAAGCGGGAAATCAGTATGTTACCGGCAGCGATTTCAGCAGAGCTGTTACCGTTAAAATTCCCGTTTACAGGGAAGCCACTCTCAAATCAGGTATAGATTTCAAAAACAGACCTTCCGCTTTCTCCTCATCGGAGGATTTTGCCAGCTTCAAGATTACCTATGAGCCGAAAAGCGTATTTGTGGCAAAGGATACCGAAATTGAAGAGGTTTCCGATGTTCTCAATATAATGACTGTCAATTTCGCGGACCTTCGTCTCGGTGAAAACATTTTTACCGCGGACGCCGCTCAGGTTGAAGCGGATAACAAGTGCGTAATTCTTGACGAAACAGAAAAATTCACCGTCACAATCACGATAGACGATGAAAATCTGATTAGAAAAGTTGTTTCGCTGACTCCGAATGTCATCGTTCCGGAAAACAGCGGCTTCAATGTCAAATCCATAACCCCGGCATTCAATGAGGTCACGCTGATAGGTCCCGAAGCGGATATCAACGCCATCAATCCCGATGAACTTCGTTTTGAAGCCGATTTGAGCAGCGTTGAACCCGGCTTCAAGGGTACGGTCACGGTTTATGTCAATATTATCGGAAACACGACATACTGGGCAACGGGTACTTATATGACGGAAGTGGAAATAGCTTAAAACGGCTCAAAAGCGAATATCTTCAAATATATAAAGGTCTTCAGGATTAAAAACCTGAGGACCTTTTTTCCGCCTGTATCATTGACAATCCCACCGTTATTTGTTAGAATTTTTTCGTGATTTAAAAAATATAAGGAGGCGCTGTTATGTTAAGTCCTTCTGTTTCGCCTTCCCTGATGTGCGCCGATATTTTCCGGCTCAGGGAAATAATCGACGATTTTGAAAAAAACAATATTGAATACCTTCATATTGACGTTATGGACGGAGTGTTCGTCCCGAATTTCTGCCTCGGCACGGATTATTGCCGCAGACTGAAGGCGGGCACGTCAATTCCCCTTGATATTCATCTGATGGTAACTGAGCCGCTCAAAAAGCTAGACGCTTTCCCGTTTGGCAGCGGAGATATTGTTTCCGTTCACCACGAAAGCGATTCCTATGTAAATACCGTTGCCGCTCTCAGGGAAATAAGGGAAAGGAACGCAAAACCGTTT